>SBBP01000083.1 GCA_005239655.1 Candidatus Microgenomatus auricola
GGCTTCTCTCGCTCCGGCAACATCGGCAAATGTGGTTTTATTTTTCTTGGCAGGATCAACCGCTTGCGTGCGCGTTTGGCCAAACATCATTGCACGGTTGTTGGTGCCTTGCACTTGTCGCAGCATCACCCACAGGAACAGTACAATAAAGAGCGCGGGCAAAATCACCGGCAAAATATTCACGAGGAAAAATTTCCACCCGCTTTGGCCTTCGACGGAGATGGCTGTTTTTTGCAGCTCGCTTGGGCTGACTCCGTAATTGGCGAGCAGTGTGGGCAGCGACTCTGAGCCTTCTTTTTGTGATCGCAGGACGGTTCCAGCTTCGTCGTTGAGTATGATAGTCAGCGCCGTTCCTTCTGTGACCGTGATCTGCTTCACTTCGCCTTTGCGAATATGCGTGGCCAGTTCGCTAATTCCGATCTCCTGCGGTTCGTCGAACGGCGAATTGTAGAGCGAAAGGATCGAAGCAAACAGAATGAACACAAACAGGAACCCTAAAAAATTGCGTAAGATATTTTTTGAGTCTGCATTCTTTTTTGGCATGTCTTTTATTACGTCCCATTAATATAAGCGTCGCCAGTATACTACTCTGTCGTTGTTTTATCAAGCGCACGCGTGTTCACACGGTTCCACATTCATGCTACTCTAGGCGCTATGTTTTCTCTGATTCTTCTTGGGTTCATCGTTGGAGGGCTTGTGGGCATGACGGGCATGGGCGGCGGTTCGATGATGACACCACTGCTCATCACTTTTTTGCATTATGAACCTGCGGTCGCGATTGGATCGGATATTATTTATGCCGCAGTTACGAAAGTCGCGGGATCGTTTGCGCACCTCAAGCAAAAAACCGTCGACCTCACGATTGTGCGGCGGCTGGCCTATGGTTCGGTACCCGGAGCAGTCGCCGGATCGTTGCTTGCCGACTATATCCGAGAAGCGGTCGCCGATGCTGACGACTATTTGAAGGTAACAATCGGCGTGGCAATTTGTTTGTCTGCTGCACTGCTCTTCGTGAGTATGTTTTACGACGTGCGCAACATCAAACTGCGACTGCACAATTTTTTCCGCGTGGACCAACATATTCTTGGTTACACAATCAGCACGGGCGTCTTTGGAGGATTTCTCGTTGGCCTCACCTCTGTTGGCGCGGGCAGTGTGATGCTGGTGTTAATGCTGGTTGTCTACAACACGAGCACACGTAAACTCGTTGGTACCGACATTGTCCATGCGACGATCTTGCTATTTACCGCTGGGTTCGTCCACCTCTTTGCGGGTAACATTGATTGGAAATTGGTTGCGGGTTTGCTGATCGGTTCCATCCCTGGAGTGTTGATCGGGAGCCGTTTGGCGCACAAAGTCTCTCGCACGGCGCTCAAAACCGTGCTCATTGTTGTTCTCTTTTTTCTTGGAGGCCAACTGGTGTACCGATTCTTTTTCTGATTCTTTTTCTAAAATTTTCCGGCTTTCGCTGAGGCTTGCGCTCCACGAGGGTTTCTGCTACCATCTGTTGGCGTATCAATTTATACACGAGGGGCATCCCTCACCGCAGACGTGGTCACGTCTCGGTTCACACATCATTATTAACAATGGCCAAATCAACAAAAATCGCTGCATCGTCTGCACAGATGCAAAAACTGATGGAAGAGTGCTCCAGTGTGAAACTTCCGGAAGTGGGTGCTGTGGTGGAAGGTGTTGTCATTTCTACAGCGAACAACGAAGTCCATATTGATCTCGGTGGCATTGCCACAGGTGTGGTGCGTGGTCCAGAGCTCGTTGATGAGTCGGGCATCTACACCAACTTACGTCCCGGCGATACGATCAGCGCAACTGTCCTCGACATCGAAAACGAATTGGGTGAACTGGAACTCTCGTTCCGTGAAGCTGGGCACAAAAAAGCGTGGGAAGAATTAGATCGTCTCTTTCGTGATCAAGAAATTGTGCAAGCGCAAATTCTGGATGCCAACAAAGGCGGCTTGCTTGCCCGTGTGGGCAACGTGACGGGGTTCTTGCCGGTATCACAGTTAACGGTTGAGCACTACCCGCGCGTAGAGGGCGCAAACAAAGCAAAAATTTTAGAGCGTTTGAAAACGTACATTGGTGAGACGTTTACCGTGCGTATTATTGATGTAGATGAATTTGAAGGGAAGTTGATTGTGTCTGAGAAAGCGGCACGTGAACACGAGCAGTCTGCTCGTCTCTCGGAGTACACGGTGGGCGACACGGTTGAGGGTGTGGTCACGGGCGTCGTGAACTTTGGTGCGTTCGTTGAATTTGGTGCGGGGTTGGAAGGTTTGGTGCACATTTCAGAGTTAGCCTGGCAGCGCATTGACAATCCAAAAGACATCATCAACGTTGGTGGCAAAGTGAAGGCGCAAATCATCTCGATTGACGGCGGACGCATTTCGTTATCGATTCGCCGTTTGCAGACGGATCCATGGAAAGAGGTTACAAAAAAGTACACGGTTGGCGATGAAGTGGAAGGAACCGTGCTCAAACTCAATCCGTTCGGTGCATTCGTTGAACTCGATCACGATATCCATGGCCTTGCGCATATCTCGGAGTTATCATGGAAAAAAATTCAATCACCGGAAGAAGTGTTGAAGGTCGGCGAGAAATTCAAATTCAAGATTGTATCGATCGAACCCGATCACCATCGCCTTGGGTTGTCGGTGAAGCAGCTGACCGAGCGCCCGGCGGGAATGAAGAAGGATGAAGAAGAGAATGGCGAGGAGAAGTCAGCCGAAGATGTGGAGAAGAAAGAGACTGCAAAAGAAGAAGCGCCTGTGGAGGTCGCTGTGGTAACGACGGAATCTCCAGTTGTGGAGACTCCGGTAGTAGTGCCGAACCCAGTAACAGAAGAGAAAGAAACCGCACACGCAACGGAAACTGCGACCATCGCAGAGGAAAAACACGAAGAGGCTTCGGTAGCGTAATCCACACTGATCGGTGCACACATAAAACGCCCCTCGGCTGAGGGGTGTTTTGTTATGCGTGTGCTTTTACCCTCTTCTGTTTTGCTTTGAGTTGTTTAATGGCGATTGTATGACTCTGCAGTTGACGGCTCTGGTGATCAAACCGTTGGTCATGGCGCTTCAGCCAATCAATGACACCCACATGATCATCTTCTGTTCTTTTGGCTTTTGTCATCGTTCCATCAATCATCGTCCGAAGAGTGTCAAAATGCTCTCCTGTGGCGTTGAGCACCTCGTTGAATCGCTCATCGACCTCGTTAAAGCGCTTGTCTACTTCGTTAAAACGATTATCCATCTCGTTGAATCGTTTGTCTACTGCGTCAAAACGGTCGTCAACTTTTTTAAAGCGCTTGTCTACCTCGTTAAAACGCTCGTCGATATACGCTTTCAGTGGATTCACGACTTTCGTAACCACTTGGCTCACGACTTGGGTAATGACTTCTTGGTTTGTTGGTTGTTTGGGCATAAAAACCCCTTCAATGATTATCATTCGTAAGGGGTGGTGATGAAGGTATCGTACTGCGGTTTTGTCGTGATGTCAAAAAAATTTGGCAAAGAGAAAAGCCTGGGGATCACGCGCGCTTGCGCAGTGTCTTGTACCCAGGCTTCCCTCTTCGCTTGGCCGTTACGGCCGAGCGAAGAGATGTCGACGTTTGCAGAATTGCCGGTGTCGACGAAGACCGTTTGTATGCGGGGATCGAGGGCTCCCCGCGGGCCCGTTGTTGTACCGACGTTTCCGCTTAGCGCCGGCGCCGCTCCTCCTCCTCGGCTTTCGCCTCGGCGAGGTCGGCCTCGAGCTTGGCCTTCATCAGGTCCCCGAGGGTCCCGAGGGACTCGCCGCGCCGCCAGGGCGGGCGGTAGCGCTCCTTGCGGGACCGCCGCGCCACGTCCTCCTGGACGCCATGGACGACGACCTTGAGCTTACGCTCAATGGTCTCGACCCGGCTCCGCTCGGTCGGCGCGGGGGTCTCCCGCACCTCGACACGGACCTGGCCGCGCGGCTTGCGGCCCGGGGGCTTGAGGGCGCGCCGGCGCTCGCGCACCGGACGGTCGGGCTCCTCGACCCGAACGAGGTTCGTGACCAGCCAGACGAGGTTGTCGTCCGACATCCTCGTTCCCGTGAAGGCGCGGGAGTAGCCGCCGTTGAACATCGCGGGCTTGATACGGCCCGCGTCGTCACGGAGCTTGGTCACCATCTCCCAGCGGCCCGGCTCGCGGCCGCAGAGCTCACGCTCCAGCCGCTCCAGCTCGGTCCCCGGGGCGGTGAGGATGGTCACCCGCTGGAAACGGGTGTCGCGGATGATGAGGAGCTGGGCCTTGTCGTACGTGGCTTCCTTGCCCTCGCCACGCTTGATGGTCCAGCAGTGCTTGGCCTGCCGGCTGTCATCCACGTGCACGACCCGGGCGATGTGCCCCGGGAAGTCCTCCCGCGCGCCGAACCGGAACTCCTTGCGGATCCGGCACTGCGACTCCTCGCGGTTGGGCGCCGACTGCTCGACCGTGGTCATCAGCTCGAGCATATCGAACGCCCAGTTGAGGACCACCGTGTTGCGAGCCTCGCGGCCCAAGCAGCGAAGGAGCTGGCGGGCCGCTCCGCACAGGGTCAGCGGGTGGCGGGAGAACCACCAGTCCGCCGGGAGCTCGCCTTGGTTCTTCTCACGGAGCCCTTCGGCCCCGCGCAACCACGGCATCTCCGGGTCCATCCAGGGGGCGTGGCGGTCGGTGAACAGGTGCCCGAGGAGCGAGCGGACCTCACGGTCCAACTCCTCGCGCGTCCACCGGCCGGTGTCGGTCAACATCGCGGCCTCGGCCGGGACCGCGAACTTGTCCAGGACGTAGCGGCGGTACTCGCCGCTATCGCCCTCCATGCGGAGGACGACGTTCCAGGCGTCCCGGATGCTCCGGACGAGCGAGAACGGGAACTTGCTCTCGTCCTTGAGGAACCCCCCGGGCCGCGTCTTGTCGTCCCCAACGCCGTTGTTGCAGGTGAGGTCGTCCGCGAGCTGGCGGGCGACCCGGTATCGCGGGAGGCGCAGGTCGATGCCCAGCCACTCGGCGAGGACACGGATCCGCGAGCCCTCGTCGTCCGAATAGGCGCGCAGATCGAGACCCCACCCGTTGCGGGTGATCTCGTCCATCCCGTCCTCGTCCTCGAACCGGACGGCGGGGTTGAAGTCGAGTCCCGTCGCCGTGTTGAGAATGGTACGGGTGACGCCGACAGCGCAGGCGCCGTCGATGGTGGGGTTCGAAGCGAGAACCACGATGCCGTCGAAATTCCTGCTAGACATGGGAAACTCCTCATCCGCTTTGAGCGGATCCCCTTGACCGGGGTCGTTTTGCTCCGCCACTGAAGATGTCGGCGGAGCGAGGTTTTTTTGTCGATGAACTTGGTCTCACGCGGACAACCCGCGTAAAGGGCCTGTTGTCATGTGATGACGCGTCCCTGTTGAGAGAGTGACTCTCCCAACAGCGACGCATAATCTGCCTTAAAAAAAGTGTGACTACCTATGATATACCAGATTTGACATTCTGTCAATACTTCTCCGTGGCTAATTTTAGCTAAAAATGTTCCACGTTGCCGCACCAAAGTTCTACACCACTTTTTCGCTAAAAACTCAATAAACTGCTAGTATTTATCTATATGTCCGAAATCTCAGAAAAACCCACACAAGCAACGCCTGTGCATACGCTCGTTCTCTATCCTCGTCCACATGCGGATACGATTTTGAGCACCTTTTTGCTCAAAACCTACGGAAAACAGGCTTTTCCAGGAGTGGAGTCCGCAAAAATGGAGTTTTGGACAAAGCTGAAAGAGGGCAAAACATCACAGGAATTACTCTCAGAAGGTTATCTTCTTGTTGATATGGGCGGGGGGACATTTGACCATCACGGCACGAAGGAGTGTGCATCCCAATTGATTGCAAATACGCTTGGTATTGCCGAATTACCGGAGCTGCAAAAGCTGCTGACGTGGGTCAATCGCGATGAAAAAGAAGGCAAGGGCACAACGTCAAAAGACGCGGTCGACCGTGCGCTGGGACTATCTGGATTGATCATGAGTTTACATCGGTTGCATCTCGAGGAACCGCAGAACGTCTTTGACACAATCTTTCCGTTACTGGAAGCACATACTGCTCAGGAAAAGCGTCGTCTGTATGAAGTCCCCAATGAGTGGGCAGAGGCAAAAAAAAGTGGAAAAGCGCAACTGTACGTGATGAAGCACATTAAACGTGATGTGACTGTCGTGCGCATTGCCACAACAAGTACAGATCTCGTTGGGTTTTTGCGCAATAGTCGCGATGTGAAAGCAGATGTTGTTGTGCAACTGTTGCCGAGTGGACACATCAACTTGATCAGCAACCAGAAATCAGATATTCACTTGCAAGACACAGTTCGTATCTTACGTATTGAGGAGGCTCGTAAGAAAAAAATTGACATCACGCAATTCACCCCTGAGCAGCTCGGTTCTGTTGGCCGCCTTCCACAAATCCCTGAGTGGTTTTACGATACCGCAGCAAATACGGTGCAAAATGGTGGCGTCGTTCCAGA
>SBBP01000053.1 GCA_005239655.1 Candidatus Microgenomatus auricola
CACGAAAGACGCATGAATACTTGATTCAAAACGGAAGATGTGTCTACTGTGATATTCTCAAAAAAGAAAAATCTGATGTTCGCTGGATTTGGTCTGATGAGAGGATTGCGGTGTTTGCGCCGTACGCATCAATGCACAACTACGAAGCCTGGGTCATGCCGTTGCGTCACATTGACAATATTACGGATTTACAGGGTCGTGAGTTACAATCCTTGGCCTATGCACTTAAATCACTTGTTGCGCAAATCGTGAAATTAGGGTTGCCATACAACTACTACTGCCATCAGGTGATTTTTGACCCTGCACAACATATGTATATTAAGGTCATTCCACGCGCGTCTCATTGGGCTGGTGTGGAAATTGGTTCGGGAATTATTATCAATGTGACATCACCTGAGGACGCGGCAGAATACTATCGAACGCATTGGGGTCAAACGAGGCCTTCGTAGACTGAGATAATTTGATCGGTCGTTTTTTTCCAAGAAAATTCTTGGGCGCGTTTTTTTCCTTTCACAACGAGCTCAGCACGCAAAAGAGGCTCAGTAAACAGTTGAGCCATCTTTTCTGTGATGTCATCAATAGAATGCGGATCTGCATACAGTGCGGCATCAGCACCCACTTCCGGCATCGCAGTCACGTTGCTCGTCAGCACGGGCACTCCTTGTGACATTGCCTCAATAATCGGTAGACCAAAACCTTCATAGGTTGAAAGGTAGAGAACGAATAGCGCTTGTGATCGAACGTGAGCCAACTGCGCATCAGTGATAAATCCCGTAAAATGAACTCTTTCGTTGAGAGCAAGTTCTTTCACGGTTTTCTCAATCTCTATTCTATTTTCAGGTTTTGGTGCACCAACAAAAACCATATCCGGAGCATCTCGAAATTGCTGAATAAACCGCGAGTACGCCGTGAGCATCCCAGGGATATTTTTTCGTGGTCCTAGACCACCAACGTAGAGGATATATGTTTTCGGAATGCCGGGAATGCGTGATTCCGCTGGATCTGCTTCTGCGGCAATACTGTAGCCATTGTAGATCACCTGCAGCCGTTCTGGCATAATATGTAAGTACTGTTCGAGTTCTTTTTTTGTATACTCTGAAATGGTAATGATGTGATTAGCGGATCGCGCTGTCTGCTGTATGGCATGTCGATAGAGGCGCATTTTCCACCAATTCAGGTACTCCCCTGTGACCCATGGAATCAAATCGTGGATAGTCACAACCGTGGGAATGCGGGTGTTCCGAGGGATACCCATGTTGTCGGTTGCATGATAGAGATCAACGTGATGCGCTCGCAATGCTTCCGCAAAAATTCGCTGTTCTGTGCGATATCGTTCCCAACAAACGTCAATTCGTCCAGGAACGCGAACGAGTGTGACATGTGGACTTTCGTGAAAGGGTAATTCCGTTTCGTCCTGAGGAACAAACAGCAAACATCGAATACCGGAATCGAGTAAAGCGTGAACAATATGAGTGACATATTGTCCAACTCCTGCGGACTGCTTGCGAACTCTTCGTGCATCGAGTGCGACGTACATAAATTTATCGTTTTCGTTTTTTCTTTTCTTCCTGCCAGCCGATAATGACATTCGAAATTGCCCGCGGCTCTGGTGACGCGCTGTAAATCTGTTGCTCATACGACTGATTATACGGAGGGATGTTTAGTAGCTCGCCATCAACGGCAACGGAGACGCTGCCGCCGGGATCAAAGCCAAGTGCTGAAGAAATATTGAGACTTCGGAGGATGCGAACCATATCCTGGTGCGTTGCCCCGACCGACTCGCGTATACGTCCGTTCATTGCGACGATGTAGATATTCTTCTCTCGATCAATACCGGCAGCGATTTTTGGTCCGCGCAGGTTTTCCAAATCAACACGCGCAGCTTGTGTACGCAATGAATGTTGACCCTTCCAACCTTCAATGTCCATATCAATTGCATTTTTACTGTGCCGCATCAGTAATGGTCCGGCTTCGATGGCGTGTTCAACATTGACAAACTCCGAAAACCGAAATCCGATAGGATCTCCTTCGACCAACCACTTGGGTACGGAGTTTTTTGGGAAAGACAGAGTCAAACCGACAGGAAAAATTTTCACACGTTGTTTTGTGGTCGAAAACATTCGGCGCACGACATCTCCCGACAGTCGACAGATTGTACGTCCTTGTGATGGAATCGTGTCTTCACGATAGAGTAAATCATAATACTGCGGTGCAGAGGTGAGCGTGTTCTTATTATAACCCTCTGAAGAAAATTCGACTTGCTCGCTCGGCTGTTTTCGATTGAATAATACGAAACCGTGACTCGAATTGACTCGGCGCATACGGATGTCACCGTTTTTGTCAATCAGCATTGCAGGCTTGTTAAACAATGGCGGCGAAAAAATGGTACCGTTCTCAATCACCAATCCCAGTGGCGATCCAATGTAGACATCAGATAACCCCAGCTTCCCAACGAGTTCGGCGTTAAGAATATATCCACCATTCCAGACAACACGGGGGTGCTTATCAGAGTGCCTACGATTATAGGTATCGAGTAGTTGCTGTGCAGTCATTGGTTGTCCACGATGGTTAATCACGCTGAAATGCCACGGTCTGATTTGTGATTTTGGTATTTTGACAACCACTCCAAAATACGGCTCACCATCGGCGTAGCGACCGAAAATTTGCGTATGTTCAATGTCCACATTGCGTTCTTTTGGTGACGTCAAACGCTTAAGTGATTCCTGAATAGTTACACCCTCACGCAATGAATGGCTCCTGATTTCCGTGAGCACACGAGCTTCGCCATACCGACGAACGGCCTTTCGAAACATCGGTCCATGAAGTGCATGGCTGAGATCAATCGAACGCTGAACCGGAGTTTGGTATGCGAGCGTTGGACGCAGACCAGGAGGAACCCACTCCACATAACCCGAACCCTCGGGGATACCCATAATCTCCGCCGTCAGCCTGCGCGTCACTTTACCGACATGAAATATGTTGAGGTCAGCAATATCCGTCATCATTGCGGCATCCTCCCCACACGCAATAACAAAGCCACCCTGATCACGTATGTGTGCGAGAAGTGTCAGAGTGCGCGCGCCGAGTTGTCGAAAGTGTACACCAACAGTCGTTTGACGACTTGGAATAATTTTGCACAACCCAGCTTCAACAATCTGCTGCAACTCAACATTCTCATCCTGGAGCATATACCGTCGAAACGAGCGCATGTTGACCAAATGACCTACATAACGCTCTGGGAGGACGAGATACACTGGCGAGACAGTGCTCATCTTCCGGAGTTGCTCGGCGGATGGAAGTGTTCTGCCTCGAAGACCGATACGTTCACGAATCGCTTCAACGACAAACAGATCAATTTCATCTTGAGGGTTGTCACCAAGGAAAAGGGCGAATGGCACAGATCGACGCAACTCACGCTGCAATCGTGCCGAGTGGTTCACTGGCAATGTATCTGCGTCCGTGACCGCGAGCATCAACTGCTCAAAATGCTGAAGAAGGTGTGAGCGTTTTTTGATGTAGAGTGTTGATGCCATTGGAGCGAAAAAAGTCTCAACTGCTTCATGCACTGCTCCAGTCAACTCCTGTAGAGTACAATCTTGGTAGAGATAATGACGCATGGTCCGATGTCGATATGCGAAACTGTGATCTGCGCGATTAATGATCGCTCCTCGGTGGTAGTAAAACAACTCCTCAAGACAGCTAAAGAAACGATGTGTCTGCTTCTCGGAAATAGGCTGGAGAAGTTTTTGTGCATCAATAAGCGACTGTGCATACGCATAGACAAAGCCACGCATCTCGGCCTCTTCTACACGAAAATAACTAGGGTCAATAACGGACTTTAGGTAGGAGAGATAGGCGAGTTTTCCATAACCCGCGAGGTGCTGACTTTTTTTTGGGAGAATCCGATGCAGTTCTGGTTGCGTTCGTCGAGCGAGCTGTGATGCGTGGTGCACAATCGTATGTGCTGTACGTTTTGTGAATCCATCAATTGCACTCTGTTCATACAGACGCAAAAAAATCTCTTTCCATTGCACACAGAGCGCGTCCATGCTGTATCGCGTCTGAACAACACGCGCATTATGCTCAGCCTCTTCAGCATAGCGTGTGGGATGAATAATGTGGTCGACGATGGACGCAATGGCGGGGCCCGGTATCTGTTGTCCGCGGAACTCAATCACGTGCAGGCGCTCGGATTCCTGAAGATGCTCACCCACGACGTAGGAAAAGACCTGTTCAGGGTAGTAGCGTCGTGTGAAAATAGGAATGCGGAGTGCTGCTGCCTCGATAATCGGTAATCCCCTACCCTCTGTTTCACTCGGCAGAAGAATCAATGACGACGCTCGATAGATATCGAAAATATGTATTGGGGATTTCCTGCCTGGTTTCTCTGATGGTGTGTTAAAGGCGCCAAAGAGAAAACCGAGAAAAACGCGCCGACAGAGTTTTTTTGGAAGTTGTGTACTCAGCTGCTGAAATTGTCTCACCAGCTCAAAAAAATAGGGCTCATGGCCAACTGCAATCGGTCCGGAAATGAGAAGTGACATCGTCAAATGACTATTCGCATTGAAATAGTCGGCAAATGTTTTGTTTGATAGCAATTTTTTTACCAGCTGAAAATTCAGTTCAATTCTTTTCCTCTCGATAATTCGTGTCGGCTGTAGAAACAAAATGTTGTCAAGCGTGAGGTCCACGTGCGATGTCCGTTCGAGACCAAGAAGGAGAGGATCGAAACTCGTTTGGGCACGCGACGAATGCAAAAATTCCGCAGCTGACTGCGCTGTCAGTGTTTTATTCTTACCTCTGAGAAAACTTTGAATGTGCTCGAGTGTTGCAATCTTTCGACTCTGGCTTTCTGTACCAATGCCACGAAAATCCATTGCGGTCCCTATTTCTCTGACTGATGAGGGTTTGCATCCGTTGTGACGAATGATGTGTTCCGATTGCCCCGGATTGATGTTGACATACATCCAGCGTGGTGATTGCCACGGAAAAACAGTTTCAATGACAGAAAAAAATTCGCCGACATCAGCATTTGTGAAAAAATGATCACGTGGTCCTTTCTTTGTCAAACCTCGCTCGCGATC
>SBBP01000041.1 GCA_005239655.1 Candidatus Microgenomatus auricola
GCGCGAGGGTCTCGTGGTGTCAATTTGCATCGGTTATCTTTTTTACCGAGCAACGCGCACTCTTCACCGGTACACAATTTTCGTCCGTACACGCCGAAGGAGATCGAAAAAATGAAAACGGCGTTACGCGATAAAGTGAACGCAGGCGATGTTGGTCAGGCGGAGGCAGATATCATTGTGCAGATGTTGGACGACATCTACGCGCAACCGGAGATGTTTGAATGTGCGTCGTATGCTGACCAAATGACGAAAGGAAATTTTCGGTTGTGGAAGCAGTTTTTTTCACATACGAACGAACCCGTCCCGGAGTTGATCTATTTGGGACAGGAGACATTGGTGATCCGGCTTCTCATCGAGCACCACCTCTATCGAAACACGGTTCTCAATCACATTCTGTTTGATGATGCCTATGATGCGTTGCTCGCTCAATACTTCGACGGCGTCACCGGAGCGTTTTCACAAACGCAACAGTATGGAACGTATTTATTTTGGGGAATCATGCCAGACAAGCATGATCGTGTGCAGCTGTGGAAGAATGGCCGTGCACTGGAGTCACGCGATGGATCATTTCGTGTGGAGCTGACTCCAGAGTCGCTTCAACACGCCTTGGAAGAACAACGTCTGATGCCGAGCATGCTGCTCGTGTTTATCACACTCGCTTTTCATTATGGACTGAAGTGTTTGGGTGGGTTCAGCCAGGTGAACTACCTGACCAGCATGAAGAACGCCTATATTAAAATGCAGGTCGATCGAGGAAATTACAAAAGTATTGAAGTCTGCGCACGTGCACAAACGAAGGAAATTTGTTATGGATTACATCTGGCGTTTCTTCGTGATCACCAGGGTGAGATGATCCCTGCAACGGGCCTTGATTTGCTGCTCTATGGAAATTCGGACACCTGGCCAACGCTTATCGAAATGTCCAAATCCTTCACTGTGGAAGATTCACTGGATCCGATGATGCCTGGGATTTACCGTAAACTCTATCGCGATTCCGAGCGTAATGCGTCGTTACTGTCAGTAACGATTGCTGACATTGTCAAATCCACTGGAGCACACGAGAGGATTCTTCCGTGTGCGCAGATCTAGCGTGACGACTGTTTTAGCGGTCTGCCAGTCCCCGCGTAATGCCCTGGAGTGAGAGAAGGGCGCACTTCAAACGTGTGGGTCCAAGTTCAATACCAAGAAGGTCGAGCACGTCTTCTTTTTGCATGCGTTGTACAGTTTCAACTGGCTTGCCGATGATTTCGTCAGTGAGCATCGACGCTGCGGCCTGGCTGATCGCGCAGCCCTGACCTTCAAATTTGACGTCGCTGATTTTTCCATCTGCGATCGTCAGGTACAGTGTCAATTCATCACCGCAAAGAGGGTTGTATTCTTTTTGTACAACATCCGCATTGGGAATCGAACCGCGATTGTGCGGGTGACGGTAGTGCTCCAGAATTTCTTCTTGGTACATGTCCATAGGTTTCGCGTTAGGTAGCGAAGATGGATTGTGCTTTGGCGATGCCGGCAATCAGGCGATCCACATCGTTTTTCGTGTTGTAGAAATAGAGGCTCGCTCGTGTGGTTGCGGGTACGCCCCAGCATTGCATGAGCGGTTGCGCACAGTGGTGTCCAGCGCGCACAGCAACGCCCTCTTGGTCGAGAATCGTGGCCACATCATGCGGATGCACACCGTCAACCGTGAATGAGAGGATGCTCTGACGGAGGGCGCGGTCTTTTGGTCCGTAGAGTTCGACACCGTAACAATCCGCCATCTGCGTGCAGGCGTAATCGTAGACCTCATCAACAGTTTTTTGAATCGTCGCAAAGCCAATCTGTTCGAGGTAGGTGAGTGCTGCTCCAAAACCGAGCACGCCGGCGATGTTTGGCGTGCCGGCTTCAAATTTGGCTGGCAATGGCGCCCATGTGGATGCTTCGAGTGTCACTTCCTCAATCATGCTGCCGCCTCCGTGGATCGGTTCGAATTGTTCGAGGAGTTCGCGCTTGCCATACAGCACGCCTACACCGGTCGGGCCACACATTTTATGTGCAGAGAAGGCGAGAAAGTCTGCCCCAAGTTCTTGAACGTTCACCGGCATATGCGGTACACTTTGCGCAGCGTCAACGACAACACGGATACCACGCGCATGTGCAACTCGAGCGAAGTCGGCAACAGGAACGATATATCCCGATGCATTCGAGACGTGCGTCATTGAGATAACTTTGGTACGCGCGGTGATGCGCTTTTCCAATTCGTCAATAGACAATGCGTCGTCGCAGGGTTGTAGAAATACGAGCTTCAATCCTTTTTCTTTTGCGATCAACTGCCATGGAACGAGGTTGGAGTGGTGTTCCATTGCGGTGAGGATGATTTCATCTCCGGCCGTCAGCTGTTGTGCCAGCATGTAGGCAACGGTGTTGAGTGATGCGGTTGCGCCACTGGTGAAGATGATTTCCTCGCGTGCCTCGGCGCCGATGAGACGCTGCACATGGTCCCGCACGGCCTCATACTGTTCTGTTGCACGTTCACTGAGTTGATAGATTCCGCGATGCACGTTTGCGGATGCACGGTAGTAATCGGTTGTCGCATCAATCACGCATTGTGGTTTTTGCGTTGTCGACGCATTATCTAAAAACGCGATGCCTGATTTCAGGAACGGGAAGTCTTTTTTGAGTTGTCGTGTCGAAGGGAGTGTCATACAAGAACTTCCTTTGCGCTCACCTGTTGATCAATCGTTTCCAAAATATCCGGCTCACGGACAGTCGCGAGCATTTCTTCTAGAAAGCCACGTACAATCATCTGTTTTGCGATCAGTGCATCCACTCCGCGTGCCTGCAAGTAAAACAACTGTTCCGGCCGCACAAAGTGGACTGCGGAACTGTGCGACGCCTTCACATCATTGGTGCCAATCTCTAAGCCCGGAAGAGAATCAATGCGGCTGCGTTTGCTCAGAAGCAGCCCTTCATGACCGAGATGGGCATCAGTGCCGCGACCGCTTTCTAGAATTTCAATCATCCCAGCCATGTCGGCGTGCGCAGATTCGACAACGACGCCGCGCACAAATGTTCGTGACATCGTTTGTCTCCCGCTATGCACGGCGGCCAGTCGTATACGCATCTTCTGTTTTGCGCTTCCAAAATACATCACATGGTTCTCAAAGACCGATTCATTGCCTTCGAGTTTCCCAATGATGTTCACGTCCACGGAATCAAAGAGTCCGGTGAAGAGACGAACCACCGCATGATCGCGCAGAATAATCGTTTTTGTCGTGTCGTGGCCTGTTGGGTGCTCAACAGTTTGCAAAGAAATTAAATCCAACTGCGCACCTTCCTCGACAATAATTTCGGATGCACGAATATCGCGTTCACACAGTGTGACACGTGAATAGGCGCCCACAACCGCATTCCAATGTTGCTCACTTCCGATACCAGGCATGACAACACAGGTTTTTGCTTCGTGTCGCTCGGGAACGATCAGCGTTACGCCTTGCTCTGTCTGCTCGATTTTGATCTCGTTGTTCATGTACGGCGCATCATCCCACGGATCCTTCCATCTCTAACTCGATCAAGCGGTTCATTTCTACCGCATATTCTAACGGTAGCTGTTTCACAATCGGTTCGATGAATCCATTCACGACCATCGATGTCGCTTCGTCTGCAGACAGTCCGCGTGTTTGCAAGTAGAAAATATCTTCTTCTGAAATTTTTCCTGCCGATGCTTCGTGTGCAATCGATGCGGTGTTATTCTGAATTTTCATTTGCGGAATCGTATCCGAACGGGAGTGATCATCTAAAATTAATGCATCGCATTTTACGTTGCTGACGACGTCCTCAGCGTGCGGCGCCACTTGAATCAACCCGCGGTAGACTGAAGTACCGCCATCTTTTGACAGACTTTTCATCACGATATTGGAAGTCGTGTGCGATGCGCTGTGAAAAACTTTGGCGCCGGTGTCTTGCAGTTGACCTTCGCCGGCAAAGGCGATACCGAGGTGTTCTGCATGCGCGCGCTGGCCAAGGAGCACCGAGCAGGGATACAACATCGTTAGCCCGCTGCCCATGTTGCCGCCAACCCATTCCATGTGTGCATCTTCCTGCACAATCGCTCGTTTGGTGTTGAGGTTATAGGTATCCGAACTCCAGTTCTCGACAGACGAGTAGCGCATGCGCGCTCCTTTCTTCACGAAAATTTCGACGCAGCCGGCATGGAGCGAACGTGAACCATATTTCGGTGCTGAGCAGCCTTCGATGTAGTGGGCGTCGGCGCCATCTTCAATAATCATCAACGTGTGCTCAAACTGTCCCATGTTTTTGGCGTTCATGCGGAAGTAGGCTTGTAACGGGTGGGTCATTTTCACTCCCGCGGGTACATGCAAAAACGTTCCGCCAGACCAGACAGCCGCGTGCAGTGCTGCAAATTTGTGATCGCTTGGCGGAACACATTTGTTCATGAAGTACTGCTTCACCATGTCAGGGTGTTTGCGCACGGCTTCGTCCATATCCAAAAAGATCACACCCAAATCTTCCCACTCTTTTTTCAAGCGATGGTAGACGGTTTCAGATTCATATTGTGCACCCACTCCGGCGAGCATTTTTTTCTCGGCTTCCGGAATGCCCAGTTTATCGAACGTCTCCTTAACATCTTTTGGCACTTCTTCCCACGATTTGTTTTCGGCGACCACTTCATCCGGGGCGGCGTAGTAAATAATTTCGTCGAAATTCAAGAACTGTAAATTTGGTCCCCACGTCGGAAGCGGCTTCTCGTTGAAGAGACGTAAGCCTTCCAAGCGAATGTCGAGCATCCACTGCGGTTCGTTTTTGTCCGCAGAAATTTTTCGCACCAGTTCCTCGCTCAAACCGGGTTTCGCTTTTTTCGCATAATCGGATTTATTGCGGTGGTCAAACGTCTCGCGATTCAGTTTTGAGAAAATCGGTTGACTCATATGAGCGTTTTTTTCATTTTTTTTCGCGTAACCAATCGTAGCCTTTTTCTTCCAGCGTCTGTGCC
>SBBP01000067.1 GCA_005239655.1 Candidatus Microgenomatus auricola
CTCTGCGGTCGAACGGAAGCGCGTGCGTGAAACGCTCGATGCAGTGATGCACGTCATGGAAAATTTTTCGCGTGAAATTTCGATCGAAGCACTAGAGCCGATTTTTTTCAAAGTGAAAGGTGGATACAAACCAAAATGGACGAACGTCCGTAAGGATCGCAAACCGATTGTGCAGTTAAAGCGACTGAAGCAGGTAGGCATGCAGCCGCCGCACTTCTACTTTAAGGTGAACAAGCCAAAGGATATCCCGGCGGCGATCCCGCGGATTATTGAACGCGAACTCCGTGACCGATTTGATTTTCGCGGTGTGAGGATTATTATTGAGATTGGTACCTGAGCGGGTCCTGTCATGGCGGAAGTCGCAGTTGCCTCTGCGCTCACTCGGAGTACCGGCCCTCGCGCAGTAGACAACTGCTCCTCCCGCCAAACCATATTCGTTACGCTGCTCACCACTCTCATCATGTACACTATGAAAATTGTCGTCGGGCTCGGAAATCCTGGGAAAGAATACGCGCGTACCAGACACAACGTGGGGTGGATGGTGTTGGACGCGGTGCGTGGTGATGATCGCGCACGATTGGATTTTCATTTTGAAAAAAAGTGGAACGCCGACGTGGCAAAGACTGGTGATGTCGTCTACTGCAAGCCGCAAACGTTTATGAATCGCTCTGGCGCCGCAGTGCGCGCACTGATGGATTTTTATAAAGTGGAATTGGCGAATGTGATTGTGGTCTACGATGACAAAGATTTGCCGTTTGGCGTGGTGCGGCTGCGGTCGTCCGGTTCGTCCGGCGGACACAACGGAGTACAGTCGATTATTGATCTCCTCGGGTATACTGACTTTCCTCGTGTGCGCGTCGGCATCGCCTCGGAGGAGATGCACGGTGACGCCGCTGATTACGTGCTCGCCCGATTTTCAAAAGAACAAGAGAACATGCTACCCGATGTGGTGACTGCTGCGGCCCACGCGGTACAAAAAATTCTTGCTGAAGGCATCACCAAACAGTCGCACGCAGATATTCAGGTATGATGCGCGGCGCGAAACCAGAGACTGTCGGCGTACTGTTCATTCTCTACCACGGTATGTTTTCGCTTCTGCAGGGAATCGGCTGCATAGTCATGTTCGTCAGTACGTTTCTTGTGATTCGCCGTCGATCCACGGTAGCCTAACGATTTCTCGCGGCAGCAAAACCAAAGGCGAGGAAGTATTTTTTCAAAAACTCGTCAGTCGTTTGGTATTCGTTTTCGCCATAAAAACGATCGGCAAGTACTTCGCGCGTGCGAAGCAATTCTTTTCTGCGACCTGCCCAACGTGAGTCACTGATCGTTAAGTCAATCAACTCCAGTGCGCGGTCAATCGCTCGTTGAGCGCTTGCTGAATCATTTTTTGCTGACCAATACAGTGCCCGATCCACTTCACTGCCAATATGTGCAAGCTGTTCGACCAATGTATATGTCGACCATCTTCCTCCAGCAAGAGTAGGATGCATCGCTATCTTATTGGAATTCATATCGCATAGATTACGAGGTGGCAGCTGTTTCGTCAGTAATTTCGAGATTCTGTTTGGAAAGCAAGCATCCAATCGAGAACATCTCCCCACCCGTCAACTGCTTCTGCGTATCCTTCTGCTCGAGCAAGATCGACAATCCCCTTTAACAATTTCTGCTGAGTGGCGACATCTGCCTTCGTGAGCACCGTAAGCAGATCAGTCTGTATTTCTTCCGCATCCCACGGAAGTTTCTCGAGAGGAAACTGTTCCAACTCCCACACGAGATATTTTCCGTATGGCTTCAACCGTCCGTGCACAGCGAAAATGAGATGCAGAAAGGAGGAAACAGACTCTGCAGCCTCTGTTCTTGTTCCAAACGCATCGCCATCACGGACGCATTTCAGCGATCGGAAAACCGCATTTGCGTACGCATCAAAATAGTATCGCGCAGTTTCATCTTTTTTGTCTGGTGGAATGACACCCTTTTCATCAACCAGGCGTTGGATTTCGCTATCGAGTTTATCGATTTCCACGTGCACGTGTGCAAAGTCATACCGATCCCACGCCGTATCACTACCCCATGCGGCGTATGCACGAAATTCGGTCAGACCTTTTACAACAACATCGTCAGACGTAGCACCCGAGGATTCGTACTTCTCGCGGTATGCATCAACCATCTCGTCTTTGACAACGAGTTGAATATCATAATCGGATTGTTCCGTTGCTCGGCCTTTTCCTCGTGAACCGGTTACGAAAAAGCCGAGGATGTTTGGATCTGTGCGCGCCTGTTGCTTTAACTCCTCGTAACGGTGTTGCATTCCTCAGTTGTTCAAATAAGTTTCACACCGTGTTGTTTCACTTCGTACGCGATCGGGTTGGCATCCACAAAATCCACCGGGGTAATTCCGTACGGCTCAATGCCTCGATCAATGTCAATTTCTCTTCGACGTGTCCACAAATAGTTTAACGGTTCGACGCGCGAAAACTTTTTGGACACAACGCACACATCGATATCACTCCACTTTCGGGGCGTTTTGCTTGCATACGAACCAAAAAGGTACGCCTGCTGAATGGGCAGTTTATGCTTTTTTTCCAAATACTGCACGTATTCACGTGCAAACTGTCTTAC
>SBBP01000118.1 GCA_005239655.1 Candidatus Microgenomatus auricola
CCTGCACCTACGAATGTGAGGTCGTTGATATCGAGGTTGGTTCCTTCAACGAGGAGGGCACCGAGATTACCATCATCGTTGATGGTGACAGAGCCTGTTGCACCTGCAACATCGAATTCAGCAAAGTTAATGGATGCCGCTGCTCCTTCGATTTCATTTGAACCAACGTTGATCGCGTTGTCGATATTCACATCAGACACATCAATGGCATCCACAATATCCGCATCGGTTCCTGATGTACTATCAATCAAAATCCCGTCTGTGACGACGCCTGCGGTATTCTCAGCATTGACGAGTTTCAGGATGGATTCAGTGACTGTCGTTGCAGAAGTGGCCGCATTTGTCAGTATGGCAATATTTTGAGCGTTTGCGGTTGTTGTTTCGGAATTCGTTAAGCTCAATGAGAAGAGATCCAGAGCATTGTCCAACGTTCCGGTATTGGCAATCGTAACATTCTCGGTCACTGCTAATACGGCATCAACATCCGAGTTGAATGTTGTCGCTCCACTCACTGACGTCGCACCATTCAAATTGGCTGCGCCGTTTGCCGTAAATGCTCCGGATGCCGTGAACGTTGCATTTGCTGTTGTGGCAACTCCTAGTGTAATGGCTGTTGCGTTTGTTGCGCCGAGTGTGAGGCCTGCCGCTGTTGAACGATCCAAACCACCATCCGCATAGAGTACGCCATCAACTTCGACATTCCCTTCGACATAGGCATCTTCGCCATTCAACGTGCTATTTTCTGTCCCATTCCCAACTTCCAGGTTACCGGTTGTAATCGCGGTAATATCGGTTGCGGTATCATGTGCGATTGTCACTCCATTGTTTGCGGTGATTGTTCCAGCGGCCGAAGAGAGCGTCAACCCACCCGCGACATCAAGCGTTGTTCCGGTGTTGATCGTGAGTGTGCCGGCTGTCAGCGCATCAGATGCATCAGATCGGAGGAAGGAACCGCTATCCACGCCATCCAACGTACCGGCATCCGTGAGTGCGGCGCTGAATGTACCGTTCACAGTAACATTTCCATCAAACACTGAATTGCCATCCACTTCCAGTGTGCCTTCAATATAGGCATCTTCACCGTTCAGTGCTGTGCCTGGTATTCCATCACCAACTTTTACGTTTCCAGACGAAACAACAAAGTCGTCACCTGCTGCGGCGAGAGTGATCGTGTAATCCCCTGCACCATCTGTAATACCACCATTTGCATATGTTGTTCCGCCGTCACCTGCAATAAACGAACCATCGGTATAGATATTTCCTTCTGACCCAAGTAATCCAGCAACGAAGAGATCATCACCACCAAGAGAGAATCCAGCATTACTCAGTGTTTCTACTGCCGATGTTGAACCACCAACGACAAGATCTTCATCAACACGGCCATCGCCTGCATCAACAATCAAACCGCCGGAGGAAACGGTGAGACCGTCGCTGAGCAGGAAGAGCCCGAGTCCATCGTCGTACGTGAGCGAGTGTGCCGCAGCAACCCCATCATCTGCAAAGTTGAGGGTCACATCTTGGTCTCCAACTACGGAGTCACTATCGAGAATAAATGATTCTGTTGACGTACCCGAGTCTGTAATGGCAGCAATGAATGTGCCGTTCACGGTGAGGTCACCGTCGAACACGACATTGCCATCAACTTCGAGTCCACCTTCAATGTACGCATCTTCACCGTTTAGTGCTGTGTCTGGTGTTCCATCACCAACGGAGAGGTTACCAATAAATGCGAGCGAACCATCAGAATAGACATCTCCTTCGACACCAAGATCAGCAGCAACAAACAGATTACCACCATCAAGACTGAATCCCGCGTTAGAGATGGTTTCGCTGGTATCACCAATCAACACATCATCACGTAATACAGCTTCGCCGCTGGCATTCAGTGTTGTGAACGAGCCGCCCGCTGCGGTTACTGCACCGATCGCTGTGGCATCAATCGATCCACCAGAAATTGTCAGGTCATTATCTACCTCAGCATCAGAAACAACGGAGGTTGCGGCAACGACGTCGGAGGCCGTCAGTGTGTCGCTCACCAAGTCATCGGAGAGTTCATTCGCCAGTGTGATTTCGCCATCGACTGAGAGGTCTTCAACACTCAGTGTGGTAAACCCACCAGCCGCTGGAGTCGCCAGTCCGATGACGGTATTTTCAATCGATCCGCCAGAGATTGTGAGATCGGCATCCACCTCGGCATCAGAAACAACGGAGGTTGCGGAAACGAGATTAGAAGCGGTGAGCGTGTCGCTGACCTCTGCGTCTGAAATCGCATTGTTGGGCAGTTCCACACTACCATCGAGTACGCGCAGACCCTTCTGTGCAACAACCAAACCGGTAAATGTTGCGCGCTTCCCGCTTTGGACAATAAAGCGATCGTTCACTTTGACTTGCCCTTTGCTGTTGAAGATTGCGCCTTGCACATTGATTCCGCTTGCGAATACTGTCGCTTGCGGATTCGCGAGTGCAGATCGTTGCGATGCAGCAGGCTGCACCGCTTTACTTGTTGATGCTGCACGCGCTGTCGGTGTGATCAATGCGACGAAAAAAGCGGCTGTTAAAAGCACGCTCGCTGTCACAATGAACACACTACGAAGACCCCCGAGTCGATTCATAGTGTTCACTGTTAAGTTTTTTTTGTAATTTATAATATTTTTTCAACGTGATTGAAAAAACGTAGGGTGATCATATCACGCCATATTTTTGATGTCTACTCCAGTGAAAAACACACCTTATACACAGCGGACCTGTACAAAAAAATTGTGCTGAATTGAGGTAAAATGTGCACGCGCGTTTACCAGCGATTGCTACTTGGAATGTAAAACCTCTTGATCAACTTTCGTTTGCGAGCCTCAGCCTTTTTTTGGTTTCGAGAGATCACCACTTTTGTTTTTCCACGTGAATTGACGAGCGTATTCAAGTTCGCGCACACATCTGCGGTGGCTGCAGTCATCTGTTTATAAAATTTTTCCAATGCAAATGCGATGTTTCGGTCGATCCACACTTCGATGAGAAAATCACCGACGACATTAAAGTAGTAGTACGGTTTTTCTGGGTAGAGCGGCTCGTCTCGCATTACGTACTGTCGCTCTATGCCGTCAAACTCTTTTTTGATTGCTTTGTCCAGTGGGGTGTTACTGCCAACAGTCACCAGGTACTGCCGATGTCGTGCGTTGTAGTGTTGTGCGAGTTGGCGCTCGCTCTCCGTGTGCGCAATGAAAAACCAGCAGTGCGGGTTGTAGGCAATGAACGGTTCTGTGGGGTGCGTGACATCAGCAAGAATCATGAGCGCATGGGTCCAAAAAGTGTCTGCAGTCAGTGGCGTTGCAAATGTATATTGGACACGTTCGCCCTCGTGCAGTATGGCAAAGTGTCCGCTCATGACTTGTGGCTTTGTGTAGTGCTTTTGGGTTTCGAGAATGAACTGCTCGACTCGGGCCAGCCATGCGGCGTTGAGTGAAGCTGAGCCATTGTGAATGACCACAACTTCCTGTTGCTTGAGTGACCGCAGCATTGCATACACTCCCTGCTTCGTGAGACGAGGGTTTCGCTTTTTGAGACGAGTGATCATTCCTGTGATCACTTGTGGCCCAAGCTGCAGTTGGCTAAGCACTAAATTCTCAATTTTATTGGGTTTTCCTGTCAGCATGGAATTAGTATAGCATGAAAACTGTCATTTAGTAAACAATTTGTTTACTAATGTAGCAAAAACATTAATAAATTTTACATTTTTCTAAAATTTATTTAAATTCTCAACGTGAGAGCATAACCATTATATTATATAGTATGTCATGGAAGAATTTAGCCCCCACAGTAGTACGTCAGAGAGTGGTGATTGAAGGTGTGAGTGACCACGTCATCTTGCCTGAGGAAATCTGCAGCTACCTCAAGGCATTGAGCGGTGTGCTGAACATGCGACCGTTGCGTGAACCGTTTGCGTACAAAGCAGAAGAGAAAGGATATGGAGGGTGGATTCATTGGGTAACCTCTGGGGCGCACTTTTATTCGTACACAACAACTCCCCCGTTCTTCTCCGTGGATGCGTATACCTGTAAACCGTTCGATGTTCATCAGGCTGTAGAATTTACTCGACAGCACTTTGCAGCTTCTGAAGTGGTGTGGAAGGAAGTCGAAGTCTAAAACAGACTCTTGACGCTTTGCGGCTGTTTTTGTATGATCTGACTCGCCTCTTTTGATTTGGCCGCATCGTCTAATGGTTAGGACAGCAGGTTTTCAACCTGTCAATCGGAGTTCGATTCTCCGTGCGGCTGCACGTATTTGTCACGCACAAGCTGCACGACACCGTGGTTGCATTCTCTGGCGGAAAATTCTATAATCCGATACAGGTATGCCAGACAAAAATCGACTCTCAAAAAACATTCGAGATCTCTCCTCTCTCGAGAATTTGGAATACACAGAAGATTTTTTTCAGCAGACGTTTGGCGGCGCACAGGGTACAGAAATTTCTGTCGCAGCAATCAAGACACAAACGGCCCCACGAAACCAACAAAGCATTTCTCACGAATTCAACGACGCCGACATCGACGAGCAGTGGCTGGAACAGCAAGCAAACTTTGACGGGCAACTTGCGGTCGATGTGTTCCAAACAGAAAAGGATATCATCATCACTTCGACGGTCGCTGGTGTCCGTGCACAAGATCTCGACATTAGCATGCACGGCGATATGATCACCATCAAAGGGATCCGCCGCCAACCGTTTGCCGATGTTTCAGCTGATGACTATTTTATTCGTGAGTGCTACTGGG
Source organism: Candidatus Microgenomatus auricola (assembly GCA_005239655.1). GTDB lineage: Bacteria > Patescibacteriota > Patescibacteriia > UBA9570 > XYC2-FULL-38-9 > Microgenomatus_B > Microgenomatus_B auricola_A. The sequence goes on from SBBP01000118.1 coordinate 4,764, forward strand.
GTGGTTTTTCGCGTTCCATTATTCTCCCGCTGGACACCATCCAAGAAGGTATCGAAGCAACACTCAATCAAGGAGTGCTCACCATCCGTTTACCAAAGTCTCATCGTTCACGCAACGCCAAAATCGACGTGAAAGAACTGTAGTATGCCTGTGGTCCTCCGCGTACGTGTCCAGGCGATCTCACCGGATCGCCTCTCATTGACTCTCCCCTCCGGAGAGCAGATTGTGGTCCCGCGCACGGCCAAAGACAACATCGATCAACTCGCGCCCGGCGATGAACTGGTGATGACAATTACGCAGTCCACAGATGTGCTTAACGAACTTCTGATGAGCGACCATGGTAACGAACACAACGTCAACACCAAACACAACGAAACCGCAGCGGGATGATCATCGCTCCATCGGCCGCACGGTCGCTGTGTGCGCGGTGAGTCTCTGTTGCGGAATTCTTGTGATGCTTGCGTGCAGTCTGGCTGCGTATGCTTATTTTTTGCAACAATACGAATTTCGATTTTATCCTGGTGTGCATCTGGGTACGCTCGATATATCGGGATTGACGTATCTTGCGGCACTCGACCAGGTTCAAGAGCGCGTGGATACCCTCAACGCTGAGGGGCTGATTGTACAGTATGATGCTGTTGACAATGCGAGTGTGCAGGTGACGCCGGTCGTTGTCCCCATCGATTCCGGCGATAGCGAACGTGAACTCTATGCGGTGGATTACGAAGCCAGTTTGAAAGAGGCCTATGCCATCGGACGCACAGGGAATCAATTCGACAGTATGCGGCAGCAGTGGTGGGCATGGCGATATCAGCGAGAAATTCAACCCAACTACCGCGTGAACGAAGAAGCGGTCGAATCATTTTTACGCGAAACGTTTTCCCAATACGAAACGCCGGCAACGAATGCAGACATCGACATCACGGTGGATGGCGAGGTGGATGTGACGCGTGAAGCTCTGGGCTCCGTCTTTGACTATGACGCCATGACACAACTGGTGAAGAATTCTGTGCGCTTACTGAACACCGATATCATTCACGTTGAAACGCAAGTCGATTTTCCTGTCGTGTCGCGATCCGATATCGAGGCTGACCGTGCATTGATTGTCGAGTACTTGACGATGGCGCCGATCACATTGACATGGGAGGACAAGCAGTGGAGTTTTGATCGCGCTACACTCGGCGAGTGGCTCTCGTATCGCGCTGGCGCATTGGCCATTGATCCCAACGCCTTGGACCAATCGCTTCAGGACGCACACACCGTGATCGATACCGATGTACACGAAGCACGATGGGTGGTTGATAAAAATGAAGGTGGTGCGTTGATTGGCATTCATGAAATGCAGGCAGCAGTCACTGGACGCACTATTGATGTGGCACAAACAGCGAAAGATGTTTTTGCTGCGCTTGAAGAGGGTCGTGCGCAACCAACCGTTGCACTTGCGGTGCGGACGGTCGAGCCCACCTACACTCCGACTTCGGTCAATGAACTCGGCATTCGTGATTTGCTCGGCACAGGGCATTCGAACATGGGAGGTAGCCCATACAACCGCCGAATAAATATCTCTCG
>SBBP01000143.1 GCA_005239655.1 Candidatus Microgenomatus auricola
CATCATACCCCTTCTTCTCTGTATGCTTTGCCTGACGAGCGGTAACCCTAATTGCTGCAATTGTAACAAACAACTGTCAACTCTTTGTAGACCATTCAAACGTTATGTTTTGAAAAGAACAACACGCTTTCCTTTGTACTGCACAAAACCGTCAGACACGAGTGTAAAAATGACGCTCCGCAGCCACGGAAGACGTTGTGCTGAGAAATCGTTTTGAATGGCTTTACCGATTGCTGACTCTGTTGCGCCGTGTTTTGCATTTGGGCTATGCAAGTAGGCTAAGATTTTTCCACGCCAAATTCTGCGCGGGTGACCGAAATACTGTTTTTCATACACCGGTTTTTTGACGCGCAGTTGCTCGGGACGAGCTCGCAGAATGTCAGGATAGGATGCACAGATCGATTGCATTGGACAGATTTCGCATCGCGGCCGCTTTGCGGTACACACGAGTGCACCAAAGTCCATAAGCGCTTGATTAAAATGATAGGAGCGCCTGTCCCGAGGAAGGAGTTCGTGTGCGACTCTCCAGAGCCGCTCTTCTGGTGCATGCAAAAGTGCTTTGTAACCCAAAAAAATGCGACCGACAACTCGCTTGACATTCGTTTCAACAATCGGTTCATGTGCACTATACGCAAAACTCACGACCGCAGCTGCGGTATAGCGACCAATGCCGGGCAACTGGACAAGTTCGTCTACTGTTTGAGGAAAAACACAACCAAAATCGGAAACAATCGTCTTCGCAATACGATGCAGATAGAGTGCTCTGCGGTTATACCCTAAACCCTGCCACTGTGCAATGACATCTGCTCGAGGTGCGCCAGCGAGAGAACGAACAGTGGGGAAACGCTTCATCCATGCCTGATATTTTTCAATGACACGCTCCACCTGCGTCTGCTGAAGCATCAATTCGGAAACGACGATTGCATACGGATCGTGGGTCTGCCTCCATGGTAATATCCTCTGGGATGTTTTATACCACGCAAGCAGTTTTCTTCGAAAACGGCTGCGCTGTTGGATTCTATGCATGCATATAGAGTATACTATGGATTGCAAGTTCTATCAGCAGACAGTATGACAACAAACAGTATTCCGAAACCACAGCGCAAAAGATGGTACAAACGATGGTGGGTGTGGCCTCTTTTCTTCCTACTTGTTGTGATTGCGTCAAGCGTCTTTGCTGGTGTTTCAGCGTGGAAAAACAGACAGCAGAATGCCTATGCGTATTTGAATGACACCATAGTCGTAAGTCGTCGCGATGTTCAAAGAACGATTTCAACGAGTGGAACCATTGTTCCGGATGCGATTGCATCACTTTCGGTTCCGGAGAGTGGTACTGTGAGTGCAATCATTGTCGTGCCAGGACAAGCAGTCCAAAAAAATGATGTGCTCATGAAAATCGATCTTGATCCTGTTGGTTCTGCAGAGATCAAGGCGAGGTTCGACGGACGAATTATCGCTGTCAACACATTTGTTGGTGACCAGGTGACTCCACAGGCGCCCGTTCTTGAGTTGGGCTACAACACCAGTCACATCGAATTTTATGCATCTGACAGCGAAGCGATTGCACTGAAGACAAATCAGTCTGTGATCATTACCGTTCCGTCGTACGAAAATGGTACAGTCGAGTACTCTGGAGAGGTGGTCGAAGTTGATATGAATAAACAGACCCCGCAAATGACGAAAGGCGGACAAACAACAAAAACCGGATACCGTGTGAAGGTTTCAACCGGCGACCTTCCAGAAGATGTCACCACACGTGTTGGCTTGACTGTTGATATGGAAATTCTCATTGCTGAAGTGAGCGATGCTCTTTCGTTGCAACGCGGCGTCGTTCAGTTCGATGGAGCACATAACCCATTTGTGTATCTACCCGTCACGATTGATAAACAATTTATTCAGCGTGCAGCCAGTACTGAAGATGTCACAACTCTCCTTGAGAAAAAATCAATTACGCTTGGCTTTGAGGGTGATGATTATGTCGAAGTCACACATGGCCTCACGGAAGGTGAGGAGGTATTGTTCTATATTCCAGCTCAGCAAGCGGCATCGCCATTTTAGATATGCCAGCTCAACCGCTGATCGACATTCAGAATATCCAAAAAACCTATTGGAACGGTTCTGTGGCGACTCCAGCACTTCGTGATGTTTGCCTGAAAATCCGCGAGGGTGAATGTGTTGCGTTTATGGGTCCCTCCGGTTCAGGAAAATCAACTCTGATGAACATTTTGGCGTTTCTCGATGCGCCGAGCTCTGGAAGCTATCATTTTGCGGGAGTCGATATCACATCGTTTGATGAAGATTACCGTGCACACCTGCGAAATGCTGCAATAGGATTTGTTTTTCAGCAATTCCATTTACTTCCGCGAACAACGGCATTCGATAATGTGCGGCTTCCGCTGATGTACGCAGGGGTCGGTCGGCATGAGCAAAAAAAACGTGCGTATGAAGCGCTCAAGACCGTTGGGCTTGCCGATCGAATGTACCATCGGCCAAACGAACTCTCTGGCGGGCAACAGCAGCGTGTCTCGATCGCGCGGGCGCTTGTCAACAATCCAAAAATCCTCTTCTGTGATGAACCGACAGGAAATCTTGATTCTGTCACCGCAAAGGAAGTCATGGAGATCCTCAAACGGCTGCACAACAGCGGAAGAACCATTATCATTGTGACACATGCTGACGATGTTGCTTCGTATGCACAACACACAATACACATGAAGGATGGAAAAATTGTATGATGATTGGAGTGCACATTGGAACTGCGATGAAGCAGCTCACAAAAAATGTTGGCCGGTCTATATTGAC
>SBBP01000026.1 GCA_005239655.1 Candidatus Microgenomatus auricola
ATGCTGAACTGTACGTCATTGTAAACTGAACACGAATTATTCCCGGTGTACTGGTTCCAGACAAATTCGTAAACGTCAGATCAGAAACAGCCACGTGATCATTTGTGAGAGCAGTTGTGATTGTGGTGCTGCCTTCATCCACGACGACTTGCCCGCTACTCAGCCGAAATACGGTTGGGTCAACAGCGGTATCCACAACGTCGAGAGTCATCGTACTGCCGACACTGCCGGCTGCTGGTGCTGTCACCGATTCTGCATTCCGAATGGTTTGCGTCACGAACTCCATCACCTGCATCCCTTGCTGCTCCACCTCCGCGATGGTGCGGTTCTTGATGCGCGCTTCCCAAAGAAGAGTGATCGTTGACGAAATCGCCACAACCATGAGCGACGCCACACCAGTGTAGAGCAGTAACTCCGCCAGTGTAAACCCGCTTTCTGTGCAATACCTCTTCTTCATATTAGGGTTTGTAATTGATACGCACTTCTTCAAGCGTTGGCGCAGCACTCGCTGAAGCCGTAAATTCTACACGGTACTGCATCCACGCATTGCCGTTGAGCGCACTGGAAATCAACTCACCACGCTCAGCAGTAAAATAACTTCCACTACCGGTTGTGCCGTACCAGTCAGTCCACGTACCGGGTGATCCGCTGCTGTCTGGCGCCGCACGAATTTGAAACTGTAAGTCGCACGCCGGTGTGCAGGAAGGAATGGTTTCGTCCCATTCAATCGTTTGAATGGCGGCCGTGCTTCCAATGGAAAAAGCGGACGAAACGAGCTCAGCGGCCGACGCATACTCCCCCACCAACGGCTCATGAAACGCCACGTCAATCGTATCCAACTGAATCTGGTCTGTGCCGCCAGTCACAAAAAATGCTCTCCAGAGAATGCGTCCGGCGGTGACAGAAAAGGCATTGATGTTCGTGTTGACCGTTGAGGCCGTGTTGTAGTCAGTCGACGCTGTTGCGGTTGCCCATGCCGAACCATTCCAGTACTGCCAGGTGACACCGTCATCATCAGAAAGTTGGTAGTACAGTGCTGCCGTACCAGCGATCGTTGCTGTCTCTGCAAACGCAGCCCATGATTCTATCGCGCTCGGAGTGAGGCTGCTCGTTGGTTGCAGTGTTGGGCTGTCCGTTGCATACGTCCCGCTTGTGGTCATTTCAACTGTTGCTAAAAACCCGTCGCTTCCCGTGCTGGTATAGGCAATGGCGTACACGTGCCCCGAGGCTTGAATCACATGCGGAGCCCACCCATCGACCGTATCAAATTCCAAACTGTCTGTAACCGCGGCAGCAATTTGTCCATCCGTTGCAACATTCACCAGCACGGCAAAGCCATCGCCCGAAGGACCGTTATAGGCAATAAGAAAAAGATCATCACCAACACCTACGACCGAGGGCTGTTGACAGTTCGTTGTATCAAACTCCAGTGTGTCGGTGACACTGTTGCTGATATTGCCGCTGCTGTCGATGGTAAACGTTTTCACAAAGCCATCATTGCCACTACCGCTGTATGCAACGACATACACCGACCCTGAAACGTTCAGGAGGCTTGGAGTTTGACCGTCAGCCGTATCAAATTCGAGCGTGTCAACCACACTGTTGCCAATTGCTCCAACAGAGTCAATGGTAACCGTATCCACAAAACCATCACCGGATGGACCGGTAAATGCAACTGCAAACACATCTCCAGAAACGTGAGCGATACTAGAGAACTGTCCGTTCGATGGATCATACTCAAACGAATCCAGAACACTGTTTGCTATACCGTTCACGACAGTTCCGGTCGATACCAACTGCGCCAGTCCCCCACTCAACTCAATCTTCGCGGTGTCGTAGGTGTAATCCGAAGCCGTATCAAACGTCCACTGGTCGTGCATGCGGCAGGTGAGATCGACGGTGTCCAGCTGGACTTGGTCGCTTCCGTTGCTGACTAAAAATGCACGCCACAGCAATTTGCCGTTGCTCGTTGAAAACGATGTGATGTTCGTGTTTACGGTTGATGCCGTATTATAATTGGTTGAAGCTGTTGCCGTTGCCCATGCCGAACCGTTCCAGTACTGCCACGTGGCGCCGTCATCGTCGGAGAGTTGGTAGTAAATCTCGGTTGAACCATTTTTGGTGGCCGTCTCGCTCAACGCGTACCATTGGTCTACCGTAGTCGGATCATACGACGTCACTGGCTGAATTGTCGGCTCGCTGGAGGTATAGGTGACTCCAAACGGTTCCGAAGGGACGGTAAAATCGGTTGTGTAACGCGCGGTATCAGAAACTCTCACTTCATCAATCGTTCCATTAAAACTCGAACCCCCAGAAGCGCTCACCGAGAACGCCGTTGAAGTGTTTGCAATGCCGCTCGTGTATGCTGTAGAACCCGTCTCCACTCCATTCACATAGACACGCACTTCACTTCCATCGTACACACCGGCAATATGGTACCACGTACCCGTAGTGACAGTACCAGATGGTGACGTGGCTGACGCCGTTGATGCTCCATTACGTATCTGGAATGTCGGCGTTCCTAAATTTCCGATAAAGAGTATATAGGATTGTGTTGCAGTAGTACTCCCCCATTTCGACACAATGTAATCGCTTCCGGACAGTGCGGTTTTGTTCACCCATGCTTCGACCGTGATGCTTCCCGTGATGTCCAGCCCGGACTGTGCTGCATCGGTGATTGCACCATAGTCATCTGTGGAATCGAATCTCACTGCTGTTCCAAACTGGCCAGCGACACTGTAGGTTGGATTTCCGGAAACTGTCAGCGTATTCCCACGACCGCTAGAATCAGCAAGCGTCCCACTCGATTCATTGTGATGCCACAACCCCATCGTGTTGCTGTCTGGCGCCGTGCCGCCCGAAACGAGTTGCGCAACACCACCCGTCACTTCGACTGAAGAGCTATAGGTATAGTCTGCAGAAGAATCAAAACCCCATGACCGCAATCCGCAACCGGTGTTCGCCAACGTCACTTGCCCGGCTGGTGTAATCGCCAAACCTCCGCTGTCCGACTCGTACCGTGTGTCGTCTGACCAAATCGTTTGTCCGCTGCCGCCTGACCAATCCGTTTGCGTCCAGTTCGTTCCTTCCCAATTGGTAAAGTATGTACTGACTTCGATGCTCTTCGTTGAAAGAAAACGTCCGGTCCAACTCACCGAAACCGGCGCTTGGATGGTGTGCACGTCAGTATAACTGCCGGGGCATGCGGTGACGACATCAGCACTATCACGACAGACTGGCGAAAACGTGAGTGTCCGTGTGTAGCCATCAATCGAATCCGACGTGCCGTCGCCGGTGAACGTCCACTCGGTACCAGCAGTGAGGCCGCTTTGATCAAGCGACAGGTCATTCCACGCACCATCACGAATGTTGGCAACAGCGGCCAATGCTTCCTCGGCCAAAAAAACAGCCCGCGCGCGCTCACCAGAATCAGCCGTCGACTGCTGGCCATAGACCAGCCCACTCAGCAAACCTGATAAGAGCAGTGCGAAAACAGCAATGCCCAGCATGGCTTCCACGAGACTAAATCCAGATTGTCGCAGTGAAAAATCCATTGCTAAAAATCAATCATCCCTTTTGAGTTGATCGTCACGATTGCGGTTTCGCCGGCGACTGTCGTCAGCGTGAGGCTACCGATTGTCTGCGGAAGACCCGTCAATTTGGTAAAAACAAACTCCGTGACACCGGAAACGTTCATGGACGATGCAATCTCAAATGTTTCGTCGCGGTCCGTATTGCGACTGGCATAGTTCGCCCCCTGAAACACGGTGATGCTTCCGCTGCGCACATCAACGCCCCATGTCTCATCGCCCTGCGTCGCTCGCGACAACTCCTGTGCGCGTCGTGCACTTTGGACAACAGTATCGACGGCAATCGAAAGATCGTTCTTCACCTGAAATGTGCGATACACCGGCAACGACAACCCAGCCAGTATGCCAATGATGGTGACAGAGAGCAGAATCTCAATCAGTGTGAATCCTCGATCGCGCATAGTGTGATCAGGTCTGCAAATTACCGATCAACGAGTACACCGGCAACACCACTGCCAATGCCACCAACACCACGCCAACCCATACAATGACCAGCAGGATGGGCTCCAGTATGACTGCTAAATTCTTTGTGGTGGTTTCGGTTTTGCTTTCAAAGGTTTTACCGATTTTCAGCAACGTCTGTGGCAACTTTCCCGATTGTTCTCCGGCAACAATGAGTTGTTGAATGCTGTGCGGAATCAAGGACGCGGCGTGGCGATACGATTCAAAACTCACCCGCAGCGACTGCCCTTCGTTGACCGTATTGCCCAAATACCGATACAGCCGTCGATAGGAGGCCACTGTTGTGGATTGCGCAACCGATTCTAATGCTTCCACAATGGGCAAACCGGCATCCAACAGGGTGCCCAACAAATAGCCAAAGCGACTGAGCTCAACCTGCTGAATCAATCCTTTCACCCCTGGCAATTGCATCAACATCCACTGTCCAATAAACCGTGTCGGTCGACTCACAAATAACATGACAACAAGCAAACCGATCACACCCAATGCAATCGGAATCGCCACCGATCCGTACTCAGAAAAAAATGCTCCGATGCGAATGAGTATACGAGTGACCAGTGGGAGATCGACATCGAGCTCCGCAAACACATCAGATAACCGCGGTAAAATGAACCACGCAATACCGATGCCAACGACAACCGCAAGCACCATCACAAACACCGGATACATCATGGCAGATCGTATGCGAGAACGAAATTCATGCTCTTTCTCTTGTTGAAGGACGATCACATCGAGGTTGGCGGACAAACGGCCGGACTGTTCACCGATGCGCACGAGTGAAATCACGTGCTCCGGCATCGCCTTCGTGTTCTCGAATGCACGCCATAACGACACACCAGAATTGACGTCACTCTTGATATTGGCAATCAAACGGCGCATTCCCCATGAACGCACATCTTTTTGTGCGCCGTCCAAAATTTGTATCACGTCCATTCCTGCGCCAAGCAACAACGAAAGATGTTCAAGGAAAAACATCCGGTCGCGTGCGCGGATGAACATCCGAGCAATGGTTGAGACACCACGGGGTGATGGAGTGTGTACACGCATGGGTTAGTTCTTTGGAGGAGCGGCAACACGTAACAACTCTTCAAGTGTGGTGATACCATCGTTCACCTTTTCGATGCCATCCTCAAACAGAGTGCTCGCCCCTTGACTACGGGCAAGCTTCCACACATCTTGCGACGATGGCCGCGTCAAAATCAACTCCTGCATCTCCGGTGTGACCTCAATCATCTCAAAAATCGCCATGCGACCGTGATAACCGGTGTGGTTGCAGTGATCACATCCTTTTCCGCGAAAGAGTGTGGTTTTTTGGTTGAAGAATTTTTTTGCCTGTGGATACTGTTTGCCGATCTCAGCTGTACTACTTGGGTAACTCAGGCGGCAATTTTCACAAATCCGCCGCACGAGGCGCTGCGCGACAACAAGCTCCAGTGTCGACGCCAGTAAGAATGGTTCGATATCCATATCCAAAAGTCGAGGAAACGCTGTTGCGGCATCGTTCGCATGAAATGTTGAGAGAAGTAAATGGCCAGTCAACGCAGCGTTCACGGCAATTTCCGCCGTTTCCTGGTCTCGAATTTCTCCAACGAGAATCACATCAGGATCCTGACGAACAATGGCACGTAAACCTTTTGCAAATGTAATGTTGGTTTGCATGTTCACCTGAATTTGATTTACCCCACCAATTTTGTACTCCACGGGGTCTTCAATGGTGGTGATGTTGATGTCCGGTGTGTTGAGTTCTTTGAGCGCTGCATACAGGGTCGTGCTTTTCCCTGAGCCAGTGGGCCCAGTGACCAGAATCATTCCAAATGGCTTGTTGAATGCATCCGAGAGTGTGTGTTGGTCTTTGTTCGACAAACCCAGGTCCGTCAGCGTGAACCGACGCATGTACTGCGATAACAACCGCATCACGACTTTCTCTCCTTCAATGGTTGGGGCGATCGATACGCGCACGTCGGTAACCACACCCTGACTTTCGTGACGCATAGCCCCGTCCTGCGTGGAAAAGTGTTCATCAATACGCAGGTGCGACTGGACCTTTACGCGGTTCAGCACGCTCTCATAGTACGGTTTTGGAATACGGCCAGCATCCTGCAACACACCATCGACGCGAAACCGAATCAACACATCAGTGCTCTGCGGCTCAAAGTGGATGTCTGACGCACGGAACAGCAGTGCGTCTTCGATAATTTCTTCAATAATTTCTGGTGCGACGCGCTGTTGCTCTTCGATAATTTTGCTAAAACGCGTGTCCAATGCGTGACGGTACTTTGCCAGGGCGGCATCAACATCTTGCGGTAAGGAGTACCCAATGCGAATGGTGGCTTTTGGGAAGACGGCCGCCACAGCGGCTTTCAATCCATCGTTCTGTGGTTGGTCTGTGGTTATACCGACATGCGATTTATCCACCTCGTGCACAACCGCATGGAACTGTTTTGCGATTTCTTCTGGCAATTTCAACACCGTCTCCTGCGCAGGCTGATGTGTATTCAAATCGACATACGGGGCTTTGACATGCTCTGCAATTGCCTGGCCAAGCAGGTCCTGCGTAATCAACCCCTCAGAGAGCAAATACTCGACCAATGGAGCGCGATGCGTACGACAAAATGTTTCCGCTTTTGTCAGGTCTTCCTCGCTCACATAGCTTTCCTTAAGGAGAATGTCTTTGATGGTTGTGTCCTCCAATTGCATAGATTACTTTTTAAGAATTTTTTGCACGTGCTCGACGACACCGGAAATGGGAATTTCTGACTTAACATAATAGTCATCGGCCCCCAATGCTTTTGCACGCTTAATATCTTCGTCTTGACTCAGGTTGGATGAAACGATCACCGGGATATCCACCCCTTTGGATTTGAGTGCAGCCAAAAAATCGAACCCGTTCATGATCGGCATGATCAAGTCCAGGAGAATTAAATCAAACCGTCTGGCTTTTTTCTTCTCACACAGTGCCAAGGCTTCTTTCCCATTCGACACAACCTGCACATCAAATCCAGAATGCTGGAGCTTGAGCTGAAGGGCCTTCGCAATCGCATGTTCATCTTCAACGATAAGGATGTATTTCTTTTCAGGCATAAAAAAATATTCGCCACTACTATACCATTTTTTTATAGATGTCTCAATCCAGCCTCTCTACACCACGGAGATGTTTGTCCAGAAAATCCGAAACACGTTCATAGGCGTGCAATTTGTTCACCAATTTACCGAAACCATGTCCTTCGTCCGGATAGAGAAGCAGCTCGGCAATACGGCCGCGTGCCTGCAAACTGGAGACGACCTGTTCTGCTTCTGCCAGCGGAATACGCGGGTCGTTTGCACCATGAATCACCATCAATGGTGCTCGTACGTCGTCAATATGGGTCATCGGTGAGAGCGATTCGAGCAGTGCACGGTCATGCTCCAGCGATCCGTATTCCCACTCGCGTATCCGGCGTCGCCAAGGTGCAGTGTTCTCTAAAAACGTCACTAAACTCGACATCCCAAATCGGCTCACACCCGCAGCCCACAGTTTGGGTTGGAATGCTAACCCCGCAAGGGTCATGTAGCCACCGTAGCTTCCACCGATAAGCGCGATGCGTTGCGGATGAGCAATCTTCTGTGCCACGACGGTGTGATACAACGATTCCAAATCGCGTATGGAGTCCATGCGCAGCTCTCGGTCGTCTAACCCCAAAAACGTTTTGCCATATCCTCTACTGCCACGAATGTTTGGCGCAATCACCGTGTAACCGCGAGAGACGAAATACTGGACAAGAGGATGGAACCCCTCTCGGAACTGACTCTCCGGTCCGCCGTGTACGAACACAATCGCCGGACGGTCTTCGGGAACGACTGACGGCGTAAAGATCATCATCGGGATTTCGCGCTGGTCAAACGACTGGTACGTCGTCACTGTCGGCTCAACAAACAGATGCGCAGGAAGTTGCACGGCGTTGTGTGTGAGTGGCCACTGTTCGAATGTCTGCGCTGACCACACGACAATATTTGTTGGCTCAGTATTTTGTTCAACGACACCAGCGAGATGCGCTCCATCGCGTGACCACGAAACGCTACTGACCACATGGAGTGGGAGTGTCGGCTCTTCGATACGCCTTCCTGTCGCGGCGTCAACCAAAACCAAACGCAGATACCCGGCTTCATTCACAACACACGCCAACGTGCGACCTTCTGGCGAAAGCCGCAGATGCATCACGTCCCACTCTGGTGCAAAGAGTGTACGATGCTGACGTGAATCCACGGTATAGTGTTCAACAGCAGTACATTCTCGATCGGTGCTACTCACAAACAGGAGTTGTTCGTCACCCGGCAGCCAACAGGGTTCCGCATACTCTGCCGTTCCGGTATGTGGTGTCACCAACACTGCGGCGTCACCACCGTTCAGGTCAACAAGAAAGAGGTTGTGGCCATGAAATGTCTGCTGTTCTCGCACGACAACATACCGCCCTGTTGAAGAAAACCCCAGACTGTCGCACCATCCACCGCGGGCAAACACACGCCGTGTTTTCCCCGAAACAACATGCATGACGTAGACATCAAAATCGATGCCATTGCGTGCGTTCGATGCATAGGTGATCCACTCACCGTCTGGCGACCAACCGCCCCAGTGATGAATGACATCATTCTGTTCGGTCAGCTGGCGAACCATGCGAGTGTCCGTATCCACAATGAACAGTTGAGCTCGCTCATCTCCTCCCCGAGCCATTGTGAATGCAATTTCCGAACGCGTCGGAGAGTATGCGGCGGTTTGGATCGGTTCCGCAAACGACGTGAGCGGTTGCGGGTCTGTACGTCCAGCCACTGGTACGGTAAAGAGTTGCGACACCCCTGAGGCATCCGACAAAAACGCAATGGTTGAATTGTCTGGGCTAAACGAGGGCGAGTGTATATGTGCAATCTCTAAAAACTGTCTCAACGTGTTGTGCATTGTTGTAGTGTAGCATGTGAACGCGAATTCTCGATGTTTCTGCGTTCTGTCGCGATGGTTCACCTTGCGAACATGTGTTACAATTGCAGCAATTAGGGTTACCGCTCGTCAGGCAAAGCATACAGAGAAGAAGGGGTATGATGGGTACCTATGAAATCCATTCACCCCACGTTA
>SBBP01000028.1 GCA_005239655.1 Candidatus Microgenomatus auricola
TATCGACACTGCCGCTGGTTGGACAGGAGAAGGTGGTCTTACGCATTTTGGATAAGACAACAGGCTTACGTTCGTTGCAGGAACTTGGTTTTGCCGATCGCAGTTTTCAGATCGCTCAAGAACACTTACGACGTCCACATGGAATGGTTCTTGTGACTGGACCAACGGGTTCCGGTAAAAGTACCACCCTCTATTCAATGCTCCAGATTTTGAACGCTGAAGAGCGAAATATCATCACATTGGAGGATCCGGTTGAGTATCACATGTCCGGGATTTCACAGTCGCAAGTCCATCCGGATATCGGACTCAGTTTTGCGCGTGGACTACGTTCGGTACTGCGTCAAGATCCAGATATCATCATGGTTGGTGAAATTCGTGATAACGAAACCGCAGAACTGGCTATTCATGCAGCGCTGACCGGGCACATGCTACTCTCCACTCTGCATACCAACGATGCACTGGGTGCGATTCCGCGTTTGATTGATATGAAGATCGAACCATTCCTCATTTCATCCGCGCTCAACCTGATTGTAGCGCAGCGTCTCGTGCGGAAAAGTTGCGAGCACTGTCAGGAGCCACGACTGTTGCCGGTAAAAATGGAAAGTGAAGTGGTTTTGGAATTACAGAAAATTCCCGCAGCCGCACTCCCGCGTGATATTTCATTGAAACTCCCACTGCACGTCAATGTCGGTAAAGGATGTATGCGCTGTGACAACACCGGGTATAAAGGTCGCATCGCGATTCTTGAATCCATTGAAATGACTGCGCGTTTGCGGGAGCTCGTCGCTGCAGGTGAGATTCATCGTATGAGCGCAGTACAGGAGGAACTGCGGAATCAGGGAATGGTCACGATGAAGCAAGACGGGTTTATTAAAGCGTTGCGCGGACTCACAACCGTTGAAGAAGTGTGGACCGCGACTAAAGAATAGTATGGACACCGCAGAACAACTGGCGATTCAAAAAATTATTTCTGCTGTCGAAACCTATCAGGCATCAGACGTGCATTTGTCAGTCGGTAATCCACCAATGATGCGTGTGCGTGGACGACTTGTTGCGGTTCCAGACCAGCCACTGTTGACACCTTCCTTTATGGAGCACATCATTTTTTCCTGGCTTGATGAGCGGAATACCGAGCGACTGCAAGTGAATAAAGATTTGACGTTTGCAAAAACATTCGAAAATAAAAAACGGTTCAAAATTTCTGTCTTCTATCAGCAGAGTCATCTCTCAGCGTCGCTCACCTTGATTCCCGACGTGATTCCGCCGTTGCAGAATTTGGGTTTGCCGACACCGGCGCAACAGCTGGTGTTGACAGAATCCGGGCTCGTTTTCATTATTGGACCGTTTGGCTCACAGCGATCAACGACGATGCGAAGTTTTATTGAATATTTGAATCAGAATGCGCAGAAACACATTTTGACGGTTGAGCAGCCCGTTGAGTACGTTTTTCGTGACCAACAGTGCGTGATCGATCAACGCGAAGTAGGTCAAGATGTGTACACGGTCGATAAAGCGTTGCAGTTTGCCTTAGATGAAGATGTCGATGTCGTCATGGTATCTGATCTATCAACGGCGGAAGGCTTTCGTGCAGCCATCGAAGTTGCCAGCGCCGGAAAAACCGTTTTTGCGGTGATGCACGCGAAGTCGATTCTTGCCGCATTGAATTATGTTATTGATCGGTTCGACGGAGCTGATCAAGATCAAGTGCGTTCGGAACTCGCCAACTGTCTTGCCGGTATCATTAATCAGCGGAGCGTCACCACGACTGCGGGCGACAAAGCGATTATCGCGGAGGTCATGGTTCCAAATACGGCGATTCGCACAGTCATTCAACAAGGCGAACTGGTGCAAATTCAGAATATTCTCCTCACCTCTCGTGAGGAAGGAATGCGCAGCTTGGATATGGCACTGCGCATGGCGATGGAAATGGGGCAAATTAGTCGTCAGGAGGCCTATCGGCACGCACTCAATCCCGGAACGTTTCAATAACACCCTATGCCAACATTTCTCTATACTGCACGTACACGCTCAGGGGATCCGATGACGGGTACCGTTGAAGCGCCAACCGAGGTTGTCGTACAGGAAATGATGCGCGAGCGCGATCTCATTTTGCTCAGCGTGAAGGAAGCACGACAGACGTTTTCGTTACAACAGTTGAATCTCCTTGTACAGCATGTACGGACGAAAGATTTGGTGGTGTTCTCTCGTCAACTGGCCGTATTGATTTCCGCCACTGTTCCAATTGTGCGTGCACTGCGTATTTTGGCCAAACAAACGGAATCCAAATCGCTGCAGGAAATCGTTGCAGGCATCGCAAACGAAGTGGATGGAGGTTCACGTCTGTCCACAGCCATGCACCGTAACCCTCGCGTGTTTGATGATTTTTTTGTCTACATGATCCGTGCAGGTGAGACGACAGGACGGCTCGACGAGGTGTTGGAGTACCTTGCTGACCAAAAAGAGCAGGACTACCAGCTGTACTCACGTGTAGTGAGCTCGATGATCTATCCCGCGTTCATCGTTGTGGTCCTCATTGTGATTTTTGTTTTCATGATGATCTCTGTGGTGCCAAAACTACTCGATGTGGTTGCATCGAGTGGTGCCGAACTGCCTGCGGTGACACGCATGCTCGTGATGGTGAGCG
The DNA here is from genome assembly GCA_005239655.1 of Candidatus Microgenomatus auricola. Lineage (GTDB taxonomy): Bacteria > Patescibacteriota > Patescibacteriia > UBA9570 > XYC2-FULL-38-9 > Microgenomatus_B > Microgenomatus_B auricola_A. Next base: position 2,645 of record SBBP01000028.1, read on the forward strand.
ATTTTTTCCAAGGATACTGGTGGACGCTCGTGTTGGGCGGTATTGTTTTGGCAGTCACCTATTTCGTTCTTCGAGGCCGTTCATGGGGTAAACGATTACTTGACCAATCGAAACTCCACATCCCGGTGATCGGAAATATTTTCCGTCATATCTATCTGGCTCGCATGAGCAGGAGCCTTGCCAACTTGCTTGCCTCAGGTGTTCCGGTGAATCGATCGATCGAGATTGTGAGTGATGTTGTGGGGAATGCGGTCTACAAAGATATCCTGCGACGTGTGCAGCTCGATGTTGAATCTGGTCGTTCGCTGTCTGACTCACTCAGTGGAAATTCCTACATCCCACCGATGATGACGCAAATGATTGATGTGGGAGAAGAAACCGGTCGCATTGACCAGATTTTATTGAAGGTTTCGGAGTTTTACCTCTCTCAGGTTCATTCCCTGACGCGCGCACTCGTGAGTCTGGTTGAGCCGGTGATTATCATCCTCCTTGGAGCTGGGGCATTGCTGCTTGTCGCCGGGATATTAATGCCAATTTACTCAGTGACAGCGCAGTTTTAATGACTGTATGGACTGTGTATGACCCACTTGTGCTGAAGTCCAAAGTATGATATAATACTATTAACTTATTCATTATAAAAACACTCATGAACAAGCAAAAAGGGTTTACCCTTATTGAGCTTCTCATCGTTGTTGCGATCATCGGATTGCTCGCGACACTGGCTATTGTGTCATTGACGTCCGCTCAGCAACGTGCACGCGACACCAAACGTGTTGCGGACATCAAGGCGCTCCAAGTCGCAATGGAACTGTATTGGAATGAAAATGCAACGTATCCCACATTGAGTTCTGCCGGCACCAATACATGGGCCGAGTTATCAGCAGAACTTGATGATTTTATGGCTGCGGCTCCGGTTGACCCGGATCACAACGATGCGGCTGCTCCGGCATATACCTACTTAATGGATGACGCCAGCAATAACCTCTACTATATTGGCGCTGATCTCGAAAACGTTGACCACACCGCGCTGTCTCAGGATATTGACGGTGCCGCTGGAACCGGTGCTGGCCAGATTCCGGGCGTGGCCGGCTGGACGTCACTCACATCACAAGACGTATTTGATGATACGGATGCCACACTGAGCTGTGATGATACCACTGGCCTCTACTGTTTGAAAGGCGACGCTTCAAACTAAGTGCAACTCCATCAATCCCCGCGTCATGCGGGGATTTTTGTTTGTCGTATGGTATGATGAGAGGACTTTCGCGTTCGGCGTTATGAATACTCACTGGTTGATTATTGTCTTCGCTTTTTGTGTCGGCCTCGCGTGCGGCAGTTTTGTGAATGCATTGGAGTATCGATTACAGAACGCACTGTCAGTGATCTGGGGGAAAGGACGCACTCCTGCGCGCAGCATCTGCCCACACTGTCGAACGCAGCTCGCAACCCGCGACCTCATACCAGTCGTGTCGTATCTGTGGCTCGGCGGTAGATGTCGCTTTTGCCAGACTTCAATTCACTGGCAATATCCGGTTGTCGAGTTGGTCTGTGGAATCCTGTTCGGACTTGTGGCATGGCGATTTGGTGCGACAGTCGACACACTGATCGTTGCCTTCTTTTGCGCGGCACTCCTCTTCATTTTTCTCTATGATCTGAAATACCAGTTGATTCTCGATGTCGTGCTGTTGCCGCTCATCCCATGTGTGTTTGTGCTGTCACTTGTGCGTGGATATGCCTGGCACGATCTGTTGATCGGGGCTCTTGTCGGAGGTGGCTTTTTCGCGGCGCAATATCTGCTGTCGCGTGGGCGGTGGATTGGCGGAGGCGACATTCGCTTGGGTGTGCTGATGGGCATGATGCTTGGATTGACCGTCACTATTGCTGCACTCTTTCTGGCCTATATCGTCGGTGCGGCTGTTGCGCTCTTTGCAATTGCACGGCGTCGACTGGCTCTGCAGTCACGCATTGCTTTCGGTACGTTTTTATCATTTGCCACGGTTCTCTGTTTGCTCTGGGGACGGGAACTGGTAGAGTGGTATCTGCACAGAGTATTATGAGATCACGCGGATTTACATTTGTAGAAATGATCGTTGTCGTTGCGGTGATTGGGTTGTTGGCGACGATTATTGTTTTGCAGTTTAACGGTACAAATTCTGCTGTAGAACTCGATAGCGCCATCAGTGTTGTGCACGCAGACATTCGACGTGCGACTGTATTTGCGACGACAGGCAAAACGTGTTGTGCGGCAGATGCGGTCCCCGAAGGCTACGGTCTTGTTTTTACGCCGGGTACGACTGCCTATATCCTGTACGCTGATGTTGATGGTGACCATCTGTATTCGGCGAGCAGTACAGATGAAGTTATCCAAACGATTGATTTAGAGACAGATGAGTTGATTAGCGATGTGATCATACAGACCTGTTCCCCCGCAGCGGTTCCTGGAGGGCCGTGCGATTTTCTGGCGACTGTTCCTGCCGGAACGCTCTATACAGCGGGCACGCGCACGACAGATTTTTCCGTGACGCTGCAACAGATCGAAAATGCTCAAACGGAGGAAATCACTGTCGACATCAATTCCGGTCAAATCAACTAATCCTATGCGGAACACAACGTCGCCACAGGGGTTTACGTTGCTGGAAACGGTTATCGCGATCGGTATTATTCTTTTTGGATTGTTGAGTGTGATCGCGTTGAGTACATCGTCGTTGATTGTGACCACGATTACCAGCAACGAGTTTTTGGCAGTGAATTTTGCTCGGGAGGGAATCGAGATTGTGCGTGCAATTCGGGACTCCAATTGGCTGGCGTATGAAACGGATTCGTCGACCGCGTGGAATCATGAACTCTACGGCACCGGTTCAGACTACACTTCGATTGTGGCTTTGCGTGCCTACCCAACGACGGGAGAGTACTTACAGTTTCGACCGAACAATTTTGGCCATACCTGTACCGGCTCGGGAGGTGTGACTTACGACTGTACGGCGATTTGGTTTGATCCTGTGCAGCAGCTCTATTTTCAGACGTCAACAACGAGCTTTGTACCCAGCTCATTTACGGACACGTCGTTTTCTCGATTGGTGTATACGTATCCCATTTGTCGTAACGATGCAGATGAAACTAACGAAGTGGTGATCACCTCAGGTTCGTGCGCGGCGGGATATACTCAGGTCGGCATTGATGCCGTGGTGACTGTGCAGTGGCCTGGGCGTAACGATGATACCGCAACCTATACTCTCGAAGAATATCTCTATGACTGGAAATACTAA
>SBBP01000011.1 GCA_005239655.1 Candidatus Microgenomatus auricola
TGGTCGATGTGATACTGAATTATGCCATTTATGAAGGTGCCTCGGACATTCATATTGAGCCGACGGAAAAAGAGGTCATCGTGCGTTACCGCATTGATGGAATTCTCTTTGACGTCATGACGTTGCCAAAAGCAGTTCAACAGTCAGTGGTTGCGCGTATTAAAGTGTTATCAAATCTCAAAATTGATGAGCATCGTCTGCCGCAGGACGGGAGATTTAAAATTGAATCGCATGAGAAAAAGGTAGCCTTCCGTGTTTCAATCTTCCCGGTGTACGATGGCGAAAAAGTCGTTTTGCGCATTTTGGATGAATCCGCAAAAGTGCTCACGTTCGAGCAGCTGGGCATGCAAAGACAGCGCATCGAAATAGTGAAGCGCAATATTCAAAAACCACATGGGATGGTTCTGGTGACTGGACCGACAGGTTCTGGGAAGACCACAACACTCTACTCGATTCTGAATATCCTCAACACGCCGAAAGTAAATATCTCAACTGTTGAGGACCCCATAGAATACCGTATTCCGCGCGTGAATCAAGCACAGGTCTCTCCAAAAATCGGTTTCACGTTTGCCATGGGTTTGCGCTCACTGCTGAGGCAGGATCCGAACATCATTATGGTAGGCGAAATTCGTGATACCGAAACCGCAGAGATTGCAGCGCATGCAGCAATGACGGGTCACCTTGTGTTATCAACGCTGCATACGAATGACGCAATTGGAACAATTGCTCGATTGGCTGAGATGGGTATCCCCCATTACCTCATCACATCGACAGTGAACATTATCATTGCGCAGCGTTTAGTGCGAAAAATTTGCGAGCACTGCCGTGTGACCGTCGAAGTCACAAAAGAACTGATACGAGAAATTGAAAAGCAACTAAAATTCTCTGACTTGCTTGAAATACTGCAACAGTACGGTGAAATCGAAAAAGACACAGAGGCAAAAGATCTGAACTTTTTCCGCGGAAAGGGTTGCGGAAAATGCGGCCACCGTGGTTATAAGGGACGGATTGGCATCTATGAGATTCTTGAAATCTCGCCGGGAATCACTGAATTAATTTTGAAACAGGCAGCGCCAGACCTTATTGTCAAGACGGCACGTGAAGAAGGTTTGATGACCATGGTGCAGGACGGTTTCCTCAAAGCAAAGCAAGGAGTGACATCAATTGAAGAAGTGTTACGCGTAACGAAGGAATAATCATGCAAGAAGTACTAACACAAAAAGAGAAAAAACAGAGGCGTCACCGAGGTCAGAGAATTTCTGCCATTGAACGAATTTTTTTCGTGCAAAATCTGACGGTATTAATTCGCGCAGGTTTCTCACTCTCCAGTGCCCTCACGACTGTCGCGAAGCAAACTCGTCAGAAGAGAATGAAGAAGATGATTGAGGAGATCGCAAACAGCGTGCAGAGCGGGCAGACGTTTGCTGCGGCATTGCGTGAGTATGAGAAAATTTTTGACCCGCTGTTTATTAACATGATTGAATCTGGTGAACTGAGTGGCAAACTCGAAATTACCCTCAAAGAGCTGAACGTGCAGCTCAAGCGATCGCACGTGCTCTTTCTCAAAGTACGCAATGCACTGGCATACCCAACGATCATTCTTGTGGCTATGCTTCTCGTTGGCACAGGAATGATGGTATTTGTCATTCCAAAAATAGTGGATTTGTACAGTGGGAGCTCACAACAACTTCCACTGGTTACTCGTATGATCATCACGATCAGTAACTTTGTTGTGAATAACGGTCTCATCAGTTTAGGCATCGCTGTCACAACGATTGTTACGCTGGCTGTTCTCTATCGTCGACCAGCAATCAAACGCTGGACACACCATGCCATCCTGCATTTGCCTGTTGCGGGAAAGATCATTCAGGAATTCAACCTCGCTCGGTTTAGTCGAGTGCTCCACTCGCTCATTACGACGGACATCCCCATTGTTCAGGCGTTCCAGATCATCGCAAACACATTGGGCAACCAGGCGTACAAAACATTCGTGACTGTAAATATTCCTCAACTCGAAAAAGGGATTTCGATCGGTGAGGTGCTCGCAGGAGACGACACGCTCTTTCCTCCGACCGTCGTTCAAATAATGATTGTCGGAGAAGAAAGTGGTACAATTGATGAAATGAGTGAACAATTGGCCGAACATTATGAACAGGAAGTTTCGAGCACACTCGATGGACTCTCTGTGTTGATTGAGCCGATTCTGATGCTGATCCTTGGTGTGGGCGTCGGATTGATCGCCGTTGCGGTGCTGTGGCCGATGTACAATTTAGTCAACGTCATCTAAATACATATGGTGCGGAGCAGTGATGGCATGACACTGATTGAAGCAATTGTCTCTGTTGCTATTTTTGGAATTGTCTCAGGCTCACTCTATACGATCATTACGCTCGGTGTGCAGTTGGTACGTGATGATCAGGCCCGGTTGGATGCCTTGGCAATTGCTCAAGCAAAAATGGAAGCACTCCGCAATGTGCCGTATGACGACATCGGCACTGTCGGTGGCATTCCGAGCGGAGCGTTTGAGCAGAGCGAGAGTGAAACTCACAACAACACCGTGTATACGATTGAAACCGATATTCGTTATGTCGACGATGCGTTCGATGGAACTACACCGACTGATACCGTAAGCACAGACTACAAACGTATCCGCATTGAGGTGTCGTGGGAAGGACAGTATGTAAGCGAACCGGTTGTGCTCGTATCGACGATTGCCCCAAACGGTTTGGAGTCAAGCAGTGGTGGCGGAACGCTGTGGCTCGAAGTCTATACCGCTGATTCTATGCCGATTTCCGCGGCAACAGTGCATATCACAAATTCACTCGTTTCACCATCGGTTGACATCACCTCAGCGACGGACAGTGATGGTCGTTACCTCGTGTACGGTGCGACGGCATCCACGCAAGGCTATCATGTTGAAATTTCAAAGAGTGGATATTCCTCTTCACAAACATATACGGTAGACGTGGTGAGTAATCCAAATCCGGATCCCAGTGACCAAACCGTTGTTGATGGTGCAGTGACGACAAAACTGTTCTACATTGATCAGGTGAGTGATATGACCATCCATATGGAGGACCTCACCACAGCCACACCAACAGCAAACCTCGATGTACGTATTGTTGGAGCAAAACGAATTGGCACGGCCTCAGATGGAAGTGACATTCCCAAGTATGATCAAACCCTTACGACAGATGCCAATGGGGACATTACACTGACGGATATTGAATACGACACCTACAGCATGACCTTTGATGATGCCACAACAGGCTATGACCTTGCAGGAACACCAACATCCATTCCTCACGTGCTTGCGCCGAATGCTTCGGATACAGTCACACTACAGACTGCCACAGACAGTGCGAATTCATTTTTAGTCACTGTCACAAATGCAGAAGGTCAGCGGTTGGAAGCTGCATCGGTGCGACTCTACACCGCGAACCTTTCTGCTGATGTGACCCAGCAGACAAATGTCTATGGCCAAGCATTTTTCCCTTCACTGAGCGCTGATACATACTTGGTTGACGTGACGTTAGCGGGGTACGAACCCTACCAGAGTGAGTTTGTTATCAGCAATGATGTGCAAGAGACCATTCCCTTGACGGTCACACCGTAGTTATGAGAATTCGTGGATTTACCATTGTCGAAGTTACTGTCACCGTTGCAATCATTTCAATTATTTTTGTACTTACCGCAGCGTTTATCGTTGATAGTTTAGAATCACAGCGCTATCTCAGTGAACAGAACGATGCAATCGAAGAATCGCGACGTGCAATCGCCACAATGACAGCGGAACTGCGAGAAACCGTTGCCTCTGATGCCGGTGACTACCCGCTCGAATCGCTCAATAATCAGGAAATCATTTTTTACAGCGATGTGGATAACGACGATAACACAGAAAA
>SBBP01000089.1 GCA_005239655.1 Candidatus Microgenomatus auricola
GCAACACCATACAGCGTTGGACAGGCATTCCCGTGTCGATTGGAATCGGCCCAACAAAAACACTGGCAAAGGCCGCGAACAAAATTGCAAAATCGGATGACGAGCACGAGAATGTCTTTGCGTTATGTCGTCCTGCCGACATTGCGCACTCTCTGGCTCGACTTCCGGTTCGTGACATTTGGGGTGTGGGGCGGGCAATCGAACGATTCCTGAATGAGCAGAGCATCACCACGGCAAAACAGTTCGCCGACGCGCCAGATCGTTGGATCAAAAAACACCTGCACACGCACGGTATGCATTTGGCATGGGAGCTGCGCGGCATCCCGTGCGAAGGAGTGGAAGCGTGGGCGCCGCGCAAAGGCATTTTGAGTTCTCGCTCGTTTGGTCGACCGGTGTCCACACTGGCAGAACTCAAGCAGTCGGTTGCCCATCACGTTGCCTATGCCGCAGAAAAATTACGCGTTCAAGGTTCAGCTGCACACTACGTACACGTCTTTATTATGACCAACAGATTCAAACGCGAAAGCCCACAGTATTCATCTGGAAAAGGCATCGCCCTCATTGAGCCAACCGCATACACGCCCGCACTGATTCACGCCGCGCACATCGCGCTCACGCAAATCTACAAACCGGGCTACCAGTACAAAAAAGCGGGAATTTGGTTTGTCGACCTTGTGCCAGACGATCGACGTCAGTCGAGCATATTCAGCGCAGAGTACTCCAGTCGACAACAGCGGCTCATGCATGCACAAGACGTGCTCAACCAGAAATGGGGCAGCCGCACGGTGCACGCGGTCGCGGAAGGAGTGACCCAGCGGTGGCGAGCGAAGCAAGAATGCCGTTCACCGCGGTACACAACCGTATGGTCGGAGTTACCAACCATACCGGTTCGCTCCCGAGCTACCCCTTGTTGATTTCCTTTTCAAGACTCTCGCTCATTGTTTCGACGCTGATGGTTTTGAGCATGTCTCGCAGTTCGGCATCATCGGAAACATCAATACCGTGTTTTTCGAGCAGAAGAATGACGAGTTTAATCAGCTTCGTCAATTCCTGTTCGCTAATGACATCCATCTGTAAATCAATTTCCTCACGCACGTCGGCAATCTTTGATGCGCGGTTTTGAGAAATCAATACAATAATGGCGAGGAAAATCGCTTCCAGAGATACCGTGGTCGTGAGCAGCTCAAAAGGATAGGGATCGAACGGGGTGAGTCCAGGAACGAGACCGAGATTCACGGTAATCCATGCCACAAACCACAGCACATTGCAGAACAAGAAACTCATTGTGCCAAAGTGCGATGTTGTGAAATCGGCAGCGCGCTCAAAGCGAGTTCGACTACTGTTTTTCCTCGCCTGGAAACTTTTTGCGGTGACGCGTGCTGTATGGTGATGCTTGCTGTTGGACATACCTATTCGGATACGAGTATATAGACTGCGATGTCGTTGAGGTAGTTACCGTAGAGGTAGATTTCCCCGGTCCGTGTCACAACCGCTCCTTGATCTCCGGCGCGAAGATACTCATACGTTTCCCCAGCGGAGTTCGTGAAACCAATTTTTTCACTCTCCGGAGGCCAAGTAGTACCATCGCTCGATGTTGCCATGATTGGATACTCTGATAAATAGCTTGCGTACATCACGTATGTGCCATCGCGGTTCACGACGATGGGGTCATGGGCATTTTCATAGAGGATTGTGTAATTTTGCAGATCCCATGTGATGCCATCCGCGGAGGTGATCAGCGCAAGGTCACTCGGTCCTTTGTCTTCGTTGAGGTTGACCGAAAAAATACCTGCCAAAGTGCCGTCAGCGAGAGCGTAGACACTTCCGTGCCCAATGAGTGAGAACGGTGATGTGGAGTCATCGTAGGAATTCGGAATGCGCAGGCCATCTTCTTCGGTGAAGGTTATGCCATCGTCAGATGTTGCGCTCAGTATTTGGTAGTGAGGGGCATTACCTTGTGGGAACACCGGCGTTGCACGGTAGTACATGCGATAGCTGCCGTCAGCACGCTTCACGACGCTTGGTCCGCCAATCGTAAAGTTTGGATCTGTTTGGGTGCGTGATGGACTCAATGCTACACTGCCGTCCTGCCAGTCGTCGAGGCCATTTTCCGATTTCGCATAGCGAATCGCCGTGCCGTCTGGTCCGGTGTAGGTGTAGTACATCACAAATGTACCATCATCGCGCTGAATCACTTCAGGCATGATCAAGCGGGCATCGTCCAAGCTGCTGCCGTCGCCTTCTTGATCGATTGCCGTGCCGTAGAGTTGCCACACCTCAGCGGCGTCGCTGTTGTCCATGATGCGGTTCGGATCGGGTTTCCCTCCGAGTTGCGCGCTGGTGTTCGTGTTCACGCTGGAGCGGGTGGGTGTTTCTGCTGCGGTGCTTGTGTTTATGTTCGACACGGTGTTTGTGTTGGTGGTTTGCACGTGGCATCCCGTCAGCAGCAAGGCACCGACCGCTATGATAATAAGTGAATATCGCATGACTGTAGTATAGCACCATTACTGTTCTCCTACACAACACACGTCGAGTTTTGTATACTGTGCTGCATGGAATATGTTTCTGTACGGCCTTCTGAGATCGCTGGAAAGGGCATTTTCACCGATCGGGCGTTCAAAAAAACGAAGTGATTTTTCGTGTGGAGGGTCCAACGATTCAGTATTCGGAGGAAGTCACTATTGATTATTCCATTACTGAGGCGGGCCGTCGCTGGCATATGCGTTGCCAGTGTCAATCGTTACACTGCCGCGGGGTGATTCGCAGTGCGCAATTTTTGCCGCCGGAGTTGTTCGCGAAATAAAATCCTATATGCCCACGTATTTGCGGCAGACGTATCTGAAGGCGCATCGGTAAAACAAACTCGCCTTGACCGCGCGCGAACGTCAGGAGAGACTAAGGGAAAGTATGAACACTATAAAATCCCGCAATGGCCCTAATCTTCCTTTGACTCTGCCATTCACGATATATGTATAGGATAACAGCATGCGGGGGAAAATGAGAATCTACTATACAGCTCCGCGTGGTCGCGGTCTCGGGTGCGACACGGCGGCGAGGAATCGTTTTGGATTTTCGTGTTGTAATGCGTAGATACGGTGGAGTGTCGCAGGGATTTTTTCTAGTGGCAGGCCAATAATGCTATACACAAGAATCGGGGTTATGTTTTGTTCGCGAACCCCTAAGCCCAGAGCGGTTGTATGTATTTCGGTGAGCATATCAGAGATGCGTTGTATGACTGGCTCGGCTTCTGGAACTGCCAAAAAAAGATCTGTGTAATAGCCGGAAAAGATATTCTGGGCAACCATTCCCCGTGCTATAGAGCCATCGCGCATATACGCCAGCAGCTCATCCGTAATGCGTGCCTTCGCATAGGCACGCGGATCAGTCTGTGCATCACTATCACGAATAACTCCAAGCACAAGATTAAAGTAGTGCTGCCGTTCATGATCGATCGTTCGTTGTGTTTCCTCTGGTGTATCCTGAAGAATGCAGTTGAGGCGGATATCAATTTTGTGATCGTCCTGCATTTCGAGTGTAATGGACAGCTGTGGGGAGTGTATACCCATCGCGCGAACGTTTGTGAACGCAAAAAAATCGTCGGGTGATGCAAAGTAGATGTAGAATAGAGGGCCCCTCCGCTCCATGGCTACACCCGCACTCGCTCGTTTATGGGTCTTTTGAAAGAAAATGCTCTCGCCGAGCGTTGAGAGACGTTTATCCAGATCTTCGGGTTTTGGGAAGAGGGCATGCAGTTCGTATTCATCGTCTAACTGACGTTCACACACGGTTGCCTCCGCAATATCTTCTTCACACTGGTCTAATACTGCGATAAAAGCGTCGTGCAGTGCTGGAGCAGGAATTTCTCTTAACCTTCTTTCTTTGGTTATACGGTCGGCGCGAGAACGAATGATTCTTTCTGCGTTGAATGCATAATATGCGCCTGCTAAACGTTGAGTAGTCGCGCGTTCAATGGTTTCGATCCGTCTGCGGTTTGTTTCCGGGCCAAGATGAGGCATAGCCGGATTGTCACATATGTGTTGGCATGGCGTCAACACGCGAAGTTTTCCGTGTTGACCACGAACGTGTAAAAGAGGATACTGCTAGTGAGATCATTCAACAGCAGGAGATGAAACACTATTTTTCTTGGGTGATGTTATTGAGTGCAGTAATAGGCATGGGGGCTGCATGTCAACAGACGTCTAACACCACCACGCAGGCTATCACCAATACCGTCATCGGGACGAATGGTACAACTGCTGGTGAGTACCGTATATATAATGCAGGCGAAGTGACCCAAGCGGCAGCAGCAGGCGATGTTGTTCTTTTTTTTCACGCGCCGTGGTGCCCCACATGCGCTGCGTTGGACCGGAGCATCACAGCAAGTGGTGCAGATATTCCCGCAGGCCTGATGATCTTCAAAACAGACTACGACACATCTCAGGAACTCAAAGAAAAGTACGGTGTCACCTATCAGCACACACTTGTGCAGGTGGATGCGAACGGCAACATGATCACAAAATGGTCAGGTGGGAATACGCTGCAGAGTATTCTGGATCGCGTACAATAAAATCCCGTAATGGCACTCATTTTCCTCTCATTTTTCGGCGGAGTACTCACAGTGTTGAGTCCATGCGTGTTACCATTGTTGCCAGTGATCATCGGCGGGTCACTCACGCAGCAGAGTAAATCTCGCCCGCTTATCATTACAGCGTCTCTCGCTGTATCTGTGACCGCATTCACACTTCTCCTCAAGTGGAGTACCGCGTTGATCAGTGTTCCGCCACGCACATGGTCGGCAATTTCAGGTTCACTGGTGTTGCTCCTCGGCATTGTCACACTCTTTCCGCATCTCTGGGAGAATGTTTCCACTCGACTGAATCTCTCCGGTCGATCGAATGCACTGTTACAAAAATCATCGAGGCATCGGAATGTCGCAGGAGCGATGCTGATCGGTCTCTCGCTCGGTCCGGTGTTTGCAAGTTGCAGCCCAACGTATGCACTGATTCTTGCGACTGTACTGCCGGCGAGTTTTGTCGTCGGAGTGACTAACTTGATTGCCTACGCGGTCGGGTTGTCTGCAGTCTTGTTGCTTGTCGCGGTGTTTGGTCAACGACTGGTGAAACGTTTGCGTTGGCTGGCAAATCCGGAAGGGTGGTTTAAGCGCGCACTTGGCGTGCTGTTCATCGTTGTCGGCATCGCAATTATTGCCGGAGTAGACAAAGACATTGAAACGGCGCTCATCAAACGAGGCTTCGGCATCACCCAACTTGAACAACGTTTCGTCGAAGATATCGAAACCGATATGGCGAGAAAAAACATGATCGATATCAAACCGCGCGACACGAATCAAAACGTAGAAATGAATGTGCGCAACCCCGTGCTAGCGCCAGAGATCCGTGGCATCGCCGCATGGATCAATAGTGATCCGCTCACGCTTGAACAGTTGCGCGGGAAAGTCGTGCTCATCGATTTTTGGACCTACAGCTGCATCAACTGCATTCGTACTCTGCCGTACCTCAACGCCTGGTACGAAACCTATGCCGATGATGGGTTGGTGATTATCGGCGTGCACTCACCCGAGTTTGCGTTTGAACATGAGTTCGCGAACGTGCAGAGTGCCGTGGACACATACGAAATCACCTATCCTGTCGCCCTCGACAACGATTTTTCAACCTGGCGCGCGTACAACAATCGGTACTGGCCAGCAAAATATTTTATCGACCGCACAGGGAACGTTCGCCATGCGCACTTTGGTGAAGGGGATTACGAAGAGAGTGAAGCAGTGATTCGTGCATTGCTTACTGAAGGCGGTGAAGCGGTTGAAGACAAGACCGTTGATGTCGAAACAGAAGGCACGTTTGATGAACGCCAGACGCCGGAAACATATCTGGGTTATGATCGTTCAACGCGTTTTGCGAATGAAGATGAACTGACGCAGGACGCCGAGCACACCTACACACTGCGCGAAGAGTTGGATCTACACGAATGGAGCCTCGGAGGGACATGGCAGATTGAAGGTGAAAAGATCATTGCCGGTGCTGACGCGGTGTTGCGTCTCCGGTTCGTCGCAAAAAATGTCTATCTCGTGATGGGAGCGCCGGAAATCACGGAAATCGAGGTACGTTTGAATGAAGAACCCTCTACACCAGTGACGATTGGTGAATACACCCTCTATTTTGTTGTGAACGAAGATGAGTTACGTATCGGCGATACGGTTGAGCTGCATGTTCCTGCGGGCGTTGAGATGAACGCATTCACATTTGGGAGCTAATACACGTAATTTTTCTCTATGACATTCGAATTCATGCGTCGCTCGAGAAACCAGAGCAATGAAGAAGAAAAACCACCAGCCAACCGTGTCGAACAACGCGCGCACACGAAGCCTGCCCCATTGCGATGGGCAGTACTCGGCGCCGGTCTGCTGAGCGCGGGATGTGAGGGGTTGTTCGAAGACCGAACTCCACACATGCCAGAACAGACAAAGGTGTTGCAACAGTTCGATTTTGGCAACTCATTTCCAGTCGACAAAGCCACACTGAACCTCGAGGCGCATCAACAGATTGCACAACAGATGGATACATTTCTGGATGGATACAATTCGAGAGAGAAATTTATGGACCTGGCGCATAGCCGCATTGTCATTGCCGTATCGAGCGACGAACGACCAACGCGTTCGTGGGGCGAGCAGGGGAACCAAGCACTGAGCGAAGCGCGACTCAAGGAATTAGATTCGCTTGTGCGAAAACTCATCACCGAATACAACTACGCAGACGATCTCCCTTCTGATGAAGTACGTCAGTTCCAACGCAAAACGTTTACGCGACGTACGCCCGCAGGTGAATGGGGCGTTGGATTTACACCCATCAGTCGACTCACGAATCCAAAAACTGGCGCCTACTACACCGAAGGAGAAATCAAAAAACTCCCTCGCAAAGAACGTGATGCGCTCTACGATACTGCACGATATGCACGTGTGACTATTGAGTTACCAGGCAAAGATGAAATCAATACGCAGTATGACATACTCGTCGGAATCATGGCTGGCTATGAACACGTGACCTTGCTCGTGGACCGCAGTACATCAATGGGTGATGATTACGAGCGTTTGGGAAAGAGTTTTTCTGCAGCATATGAGCGGGTGCGAGGAGATTTTATTTCTGATACCACATACATTGTACCGTTCGAACGCTATGCAGACCTCCAAAATTATACCAGTATTCAGCCAGCTCAGGTGGAGGCGTACTTAAGAGCGTTGCCTCTCTCCGGCGGCGACGAAAATTTATTTCAATCGCTCGATCAAGTGCTACAGAGAGGATCAGAAACGTCAGGTGCCGCAAAGCGTCGTGCGATTGTGGCGCTCTCCGACGAAGGGATACAAGATTTCTCCATTACGAAACTGCGAGAAATGAACCGCACGGTCGATGCAAACCAAACAGACATCTATTTTGCGTTGATTGGTCAGGATGGGTTAATCACCTTTGTGGATAGTGACGGCTTGCAGTATGAGTATGAACAATTTGCACATCAGTTCGATTATCAACATTCACGCGCATGGATGCTCGATCCGGCTCGTCAAGCAGAATGGCTCGAGCAGAGTACAAAAACCGTGCGTGTGAACCCGTACGGCACGCTCGATTTTTGGGCGCTCGGGGGTTATGTCAGATGATACGCACAGCAGCAAATTCTTTTCGCTTTCGCTTGCTGTATGGTGTATACTGCTGTAGAGCATTTCTTAAGCACCATACAATATGCATCAGGTTTCATTCATACGAACACGCAGCGGGTTGTTCGCACGTTGTATGTTTATCGTTTCTTGTTTTGTGCTGTTGAGCGTCGCGATGTCTGCGCACGCGAGCGACTACCAAACACGAACATTTTTAGGATCAGTCGATAGCGGCGCCGGCGGTCCAGCACGCGACGCCTACTTCGACGAACCGCTCGGATTCGACTTTACGGGTTCGAATTTCATTTTTGTTGCAGACACGGCCAATCACGTGATTGAAAAGATCAACCGCACGACCGGAAAACTTGTCACCGTCGCTGGGAACCACCGTTATGGCTATGCCGACGGATCAGCAGATGATGCGCAGTTTGCCGCACCAGCAGATGTGGTCGGGTATGGGGAGAACGGAAACGTGCTCTACGTTGCGGATACGGAGAACCACGTCGTCCGCAAAATCAAAGGAGGAGAAGTGACCACACTTGTCAC
>SBBP01000102.1 GCA_005239655.1 Candidatus Microgenomatus auricola
CCATGAAATTGAGGTCAATTATTTCTAGTTATAGAATACCAAATTTTGGCTAATTTGTCAACAAAAAAAGAATTGCCAAAAAACTATTCTTCGTTTACCATGAATGTAACTAATTCTATAAAGATAAAATTATGCGACATCTTCTCTCCGCATTGTTCCTGTTTATATGTGCGTTGCCAGTGAGTGCCGCATCGTGGCCTGCCAGTGACAGCATCGGCACCAACATCGGCGCTGCAGTCATTGCACACGATCCGTTGTTTGAACCGAGTGGCGTGGTCTGGCATACCGGCCGCCAACAACTGATTTCGGTGGGCGATGAAGGACAGGTCGCGCTCCTCGAGCGCAGCGGATCCGTCAACAGCCTGCGCGATATCGGAAGTCATGACCTTGAGGATGTAACGGCCATTCCGGCATACACTGACCGAGCGTATCTCCTCAACGAAAATGATTCGTCGATTCTTGAGTATAACGTTGAGACCAGAGAACTGACCGGGCGATCGTGGAGTGGGTCAAGTAAAATCACAGAGGTCAATGGCACAACAGGTGCAGAGGGACTGGCGTGGGTTCCGGATGGGTATCACCCCTATGGGATCACACGTTCCGGTGGCTTGTTTTACATGGGGTGGCAGTATGATGGTGATATCTATATTTTTGATGTCGACCTTGCGAACAGTGGAGTGATCAGCTTTGTTGAAGAAATTCATATGACATCGGGCTATACCGACCTCTCTGGCCTGTTCTTCAGTACAGATACCAAGGTGCTCTATGCGCTCTACGATGGATTGAATATTTTGGAAGAACGCACGGCGGGTGGCACATTCCTTGCATCGTACAGTGTTCCTGGTACGAACCAGGAAGGCGTGACGCTCATTCCCACATCAAACACCAGTGCACAGATCATCATTGCCGAAGATAGCGGACGGATTATGGAGTACAGTGGCTATCCGGTGAGTATTGAGACACCAGCGCCCGCACCCGAGCCAACACCAGAGCCGACCCCTGTGACAATCGATGCAGACGCCGATGGTGTCGACAGTACCAAAGACTGCAACGACAATGATCCATCTGTCAGTGCTTTCCAAACATACTATCTGGATGCGGATCGCGACGGGCTTGGTTCTGACACGACGATTTCTGTGTGCTCAATGACTGCGCCCACTGGATATGTGACGAACAGCAACGACGTGTACGACAACATCCCGAATGCCGGAGTGGAGATTGATGATGATGGTGCGGACAACGATGGTGATGGCCAAATTGATGAGAACAACCTGCTGTCTTCCAACGGCGCACATCCCTACTACAGCACGCTTTCTCCATCGGTGACGCAGTATGGAACAAACATCATCGCCATGGCCGGAGCGTCGTATGGGAAAATCACGGTTCGCTTTGCGGACCATTCTACATATCTCTATACTATATTTTCCACGACGTCGACTTACACCACACAGGTGCAAACGGTGAGCAACTCTGGATATATTCTTGTCACCGGGAAACGGCGTGTTGCGATAGTCAACGGCCTCAACGGTACGGTTGTTGCGACACATAGTAAATTCAGTAGTTCCACATCGCTCTCTTCGTGGGTGTATTCTGTTGTTGGTCTACCGCTCTAACGTAAAAAAAGAAGGTCGTCGGGCGCGGGGCCGTCAGACCGTTGTGGAGAGATGCCCTTGGAAAGGCTTCGGTGAGGCTACCGCCTCCGGTTGCCCCCGAGGCGGGGGTGGCCGCCGCGGTTGAAGTAGCCGCGCTGATCCGTGGTGGGCCGCCGATTGCGGCGATCGTCGAGATCCTCGTCCTGTGGGACCTCCTCCCCGATGCCGTTGGCGACCACGAGACCCACGGTCCCGTTGTGGCCCTGAAGGGCGCGTGCGACCTCCTGCTGCTCCGCGAATACCGTGCGGTTCATTCAAGCTCCTGGTTCCGGGACGACGCGGCCGGATGCCGCATCGAAAACATGCGAATCCTTGTCGCATGCTGGCGATACCGTACTCTTGTCACTTGCAATCGTCAACCCCGCCTATCCACAAGAGCTAAGCATGGTGATCATTAAAAGATCAATACATCCGATGAAGCCTTTCTTTTTCACCGTCGTTCTCTGCCTCACCACACTCTTTGGGTTTCCGACTGCTTCTTCGTACGCGTTGACCGATTCTGGCATTACCATTGGGCCCTATATCCAACGCCTCACCGCACGCGCCGCGACAGTGCTCATCCGCACAGACGAAAGCGAAACGCTCGCCTGTTTTTATCGAAAAGTCGGTGCGCAAAAATGGAAATCTCTCACAGACAGCGCGGCCTCGACGACGCATCGCTATCGCCTCACACAACTCAAGAAAGGCATATCGTACGAATACTACATTGGCACTGCAGACAATCGCCTCACACAGACTTACACTTTCCACACGAAACACACTGTTACGGCAAACGACCCTCTGTCCGTTGCGGTTGTTGGAGATTTTGGGGAACTCACTGCCAATCAACTCAGCGTGGTCACACAGATGATGGCGTGGCAACCGGACATGCTACTCACCACCGGTGATAATGCATACGATTCCGGAACTCTTGATGAATTTCGCGTGAACCTCTTCAATCCGTACCAGCCGTTACTCGCTGAGCTGTCAGTGTATCCCTCGCTCGGAAATCACGATATCGAAACCGAAAATGGAACGCCGTACATATCGCTGTTTGAGCTGCCGGTGAAACGCAGCGGAACCGAACGCTACTATTCGTTCAAATATGATGTGGCACGGTTCATTGCGTTGGATTCGAACAGTGACTACGTTCCTGGCAGCGCGCAGTACACGTGGTTAGAAAATGAACTTGCGGAAACTGACGAACAATGGACGGTGGTGTACTTCCACCATCCGCCGTTTAGCTCTGGCGAACATGGGAGTACGAGCGATATGCAGGACTCGTTGGTTCCGCTCTTTGAAGAGTATGACGTTGACCTTGTGCTTTCGGGACACGACCACAACTATGAACGTAACGTTAAAATCAACGACGTTGTGTACGTTGTCACTGGTGGTGGTGGAAAATCACTTCGCGAGCAAGAGAATGAAAATCCGTACTCCGCTGTGTTTCAGTCCGACTATCACTTTGTGGGACTGGTGATGACTGGCAAGGAATTAAAACTCAAAGCCATTGATACACGTGGGTTCGTCTTCGACTCAATCACACTCGACAGTACAGACCGTTAACGCTTTTTCTGTTCGTACTCCGAAACGTGCAGCATTGTCTTAATCACGCTATCGGGGTTGAGAGAAATGGAATCAATGCCGTGGTCCACTAAAAATTCTGCGATCTCTGGGAAGTCCGACGGTGCCTGGCCACAGATTCCGATCTTCTTGCCTTTTTTGTGTGCAGCTTCGATGGCCCACTGCAGCATTTTCTTCACTGCTGGATTTCGTTCATCGTAAATGTGTGATACCAAACCCGAATCGCGATCTAAACCAAGCGTCAGTTGCGTCAGGTCGTTGGAACCGATCGAAAACCCATCAAACACATCAGCAAATTCGTCAGCGAGCAATACGTTTGACGGAATTTCACACATCACCCACACCTCCAGTCCGTTCTCGCCCTGCTTCAAACCGTGTTCGGCCATGGTGACAATCACTTTGCGGCCTTCCTCCGGCGTGCGGCAAAATGGAATCATCACTTTCATGTTCGTGAGTCCCATGTCTTCGCGCACTTTTTTGAGCGCGCGACACTCCAGTGCAAAGGCGTCTTTGTATTCCTTTGAATAATACCGCGAGGCGCCGCGCCAACCGAGCATGGGATTTTCTTCGTGCGGTTCAAATTGCCGTCCACCAATTAGGCCGGCGTACTCATTGGATTTAAAATCCGACATGCGCACGATGACATCGTTCGGATAGAATGCTGCGGCGATTTTACCGACACCTTCAGCCAGTTTTGTGACAAAAAAATCTGCCTTGTCGGCAAATCCGACTGTCATCTCCTCAATCTGCACACGGACCTGTTCGTCTGTTACCTGATCAAAATGCAACAACGCCAGTGGATGAATTTTAATGTGATTCAAAATGATGAGCTCTTCGCGCGCCAGGCCCACACCCTGGTTAGGAATCTGTGCAAAATCAAACACCCGCGACGTGTCTGCCACAATCATCATGATTTTTGTTTTCGGTGGCTGCATGTGAGAAAGATCTGCCGTGTCTACCCGAAACGGCAGTTTGCCGTCGTAGACATAGCCGCGCTCGCCTTCTGCACACGACACTGTCACGTCATCGCCGGTTTTCAGTGCAATGGTTGCGTTGCCTGTTCCGACTAAACACGGAATGCCCAACTCACGCGAGACGATCGCGGCATGCGACGTGCGTCCACCAGAGTTGGTCACAATTCCTGAAGCGATTTTCATGATTGGTTCCCAATCCGGATCGGTAATTTCGGTCACCAGAATTTCATCCTTCTGGAAGTGGTGCATTTCGCTGGTGTTTTTGATTACGCGTACTTTTCCGCTTCCGATTTTGGAACCAACAGCAACCCCCTCGACCAACACACGGCTTCGTTCTTCGAGCACATATTCCTGCAACACTTTTTGGTTTGCCTGCGACTGCACGGTTTCAGGTCGCGCTTGCACAATGAACAACTCCTTCGTGTGGCCATCCTTTGCCCATTCGATGTCCATCGGGCGACGGTAATGCTCTTCGATCAGCACGGTCCAGCGTGCAAGTTCCAATACTTCATCGTCTGTCAACACAAATTGTGCCTGTTCTTCTTCTGGCACCGGTACTTCCTTCACTGAACCACCCGAGATTTCACCATCTCCCGCGTAGACCATTTTGTATTTTTTGCTCCCACGCGTTTTGCCAATGATCGGGCGAAAGGAATCGCGCAAGGTTGGTTTGAACACGATAAATTCATCAGGGTCCACTTTGCCTTGCACAATCATTTCCCCCAACCCCCACGCTCCCGTGATCACCGCCGCATTGCGGAAACCAGATTCCGTGTCAATCGAAAACATGACGCCAGATGATGCAGCATCTGACCGCACCATTTTCTGTACACCGACAGACAAGGCGATGTTAAAATGATCGAACTTCTTGTCTGCGCGATACGAAATGGCGCGATTCGTAAACAACGACGCGATGCAATGCTTCGTCGCTTCCATCACCTCATGAATACCTTGCACGTTGAGGTACGTTTCCTGCTGACCGGCAAACGATGCGTCAGGCAAATCTTCTGCAGTTGCGGAAGATCGCACGGCGACATCCACATCAGCGGTATCATACTCTGTACTCAATTTCGTATACGACTCTTCAATCGCCTGCCGCAACTCATCGGGAAATTCGGCTTGTAAAATCGTTTCGCGCACACGATGCCCGCGGTCAGTCAGATTTTTCAAGTCATGCGTGTTCAAGTCCAACAAAATATCTTCGATGGTCTGCTGAATACCCGCCTTCTCCAGAAAAAATCGATAGGCGTACGC
>SBBP01000085.1 GCA_005239655.1 Candidatus Microgenomatus auricola
GGTCTGTGAATGTGTGGGTTGCGCGGTGCTGCACGTTCAATACCCCGATGAGTTTGTCATGATACAACAATGGCAACGACAGAAATGCTTCGTACTTATCTGCGCGCAGGTTGGTGAATGCGTAAAACCGACGATCTTCATAGGCCTGTGTACTCAAGCGGACCGGTTTCCGGTGCTGTGCAACCCATCCGGTAATTCCCTCTCCAATGCGAAGACGAACGGTGCTGAGTGCTTCAGCAGCTTCACTCTTCGCCGCGCGCAACACCAATTCATTCCCTTTCAATAAATAGAGAAAAACTTCATCGGCATGGGCAACCGAATCGACCATCGTGATGATTTCGCGCAACACGTGATCGAGGTCCAAATGGTAACTGATGGTCTCGATGATGCGCTGGAGTATTTTCAGTTCTTGTGTAGCGGTCGTTCGTCGTGTTGGCGTAGAACGCTGCGGCGACATAGTCAAAACAGTTCGCCGCGAATAATGCGTTCAAATGTTTCTCGGTCTTGTTCGAGTACGTGCATCACTTGTCCCATGACTGGTTGCGGATCTTGCAATAACTGTAGTGCCGTTTGGTTGTCGACTCCACGCAGTAAGAGTGAATCGTTCACCTTCACGATCGGGCCCTGCTCACAGTCACCGATGCAGTCACACGCTTCAATACGCAAATCCGGATACTTCTCCTTAAATTCTTCGGCATAGAGTGCGGTCAGACGATGGAGTACGGCCTTTGATCCTTTATTCTGGCAGGTCGTATTTTGACACACACTAATTTTTCTCAACATGGTGCGAGTGTACGGGATGGCGATGAGAAAGTCAACCGGCTGTTGAAAGAGACTCGAGTGTCTGAACGGCATCCTGGAGCCAGTGATAGTAGGCTTCAAAAAACTGATCGTAACGCATACGTTCTTCATTCGGGTCAACAAATGCAGTCGAAACGAGCTGCCGGTACGTTTCACGTAATCTGTTATCACCGGTCATCGCTTGAACATTCTGCATCTCGTCCCATTGACCCCACTGTCGCTCGAGTGTGCTGACATTTGCACGGTAGTTTGTGAGGAGTCGCTCAATTTCTTCCGGACTCTGTGCTCGTGCCATCTCTCTCCATGAGCGCTTTCGCTCGCTAGACACCTGTGCAGATTGCATCATTGGATTGAGAGCTGTTTCAATGCCGCGCACGAGACGCTTTCGGCGCCCTTCAGACTGTTCTTGCAAACGATCGCTACCACCATGCAACTCGTGATGCCGCAATGCCTTCAGTACATGATGAAGTTGATCTCGTGTGAACTGTGTGTGCCCTTCACCTTCGTCGACAATGGCATTAAATTCAACAACGTCATGCGGGAGATCACGTCCGCTCAATGCTGCAGTGACAAGACGGGCGACTTCGTTTCGCATTGTCGGCCCTCCGACACTCAACGATTGCACGTCAACGGTACGCTTAGGAAATTGTTCGTGCATATACGGCGTCGCACGTCGTCCAATCGGACGCTCATATACGATTGTGGCGCCATGAAATGTCGACGAGTCACGAACAACAGATCGTCCATCACGGCCTCCGAATTGCAGATGTTGTACAGAAATGCTTTGTGCCATACCGTTAAGCATATCACCACTCTGTAACTCAATGCGACGGCCGTATGTCGTCGTGCCCTCTGGTGGTTTGCGACCAAACGAAATTACCCCTGTTCCTTCCCGTGTTGAAACAATCATGGCACGCTCCGCATCGCTGAATCGATGATACGCCTGTGTGCGAACACTCCCATCTTCGTTTGCGGCTGTATGATCAATGTAAACACCCACTGCGCGCTTTGGGTCGATGAATACTGCGGCGCCACTCTGCAACGGTTCAAGATCATACCACCTGCTCAGCAGTTCAGCGTCTAACTCATGCCCGTCTTCAGACGCCGCATACTCTGGCGGCAGCATTCCGTTAAAACGAACACGCAGCACTTCTTCTCGTGAGCGCCGTGGGGCGCTTGACTCAACAGGAAGCGCTGGAACACGCGGAGGCTCTGAACCTGAGCCGCGTACGTGTTGGATGCGCGGCGGTTCGCGTCTGCGCAGAATTGGATTTGGAAATTCACCGGACATACATTGTGGTGTGTGATCGTCAGTAGTGTTGTACATCGTGTTGCGCAATTTGTCAAAATGTTTTGTAGCAAAAAAATTTTCATCGAGAAAAAAAATTTATTCAAAAAAATGTTTTCCACAGTTCTGCTAAAAAAATATTTTCATCATTGACAAAAACATGTATACTGTATGCATCAGAAAAATGTCTGATCACACCGCACACATCCATTGCGCAGTGTGCAGATAAAATTCTTGAGGAAAGGAGGTGTGCATCATGGCAACCAAGAAACGCAAATCTGTAAAACGTCGACCAGCACGCAAACCAGCAAAGCGAAAGGTCAGCAAGCGCAAGTCATCAAAGCGCAGGCGACGTTAGTTCTCTCATTCATGCATCGGATTCCGATGTAAAAAAGATAGGTCGTCGTGACCTATCTTTTGTTGTACGGATTGTGTGATTAGAGAATGGCTTCTTTTGCCTGTTTTGCAACACGGAATTTGCAGACCGTCTTTGCCGGAATTTGGATGGACTCACCTGTTGCAGGGTTTCGGCCCATGCGGGCTTTTCGCTGTTGTTTCACCATTTTCCCAATGCCTGGGAGGGTGCACTGGCCGGCTTCGCGTGTCTCTTCATAGACAGACATCACGAGCATGTCCCAGAAGGCGGCAACATCTTTCTTACTCATACCGGACTTCTCCGACAAATGAGCAATCATCTGAGACTTCGTCATTGGCTTTCGCATGTGTGTATTCGTTACTTATTTTTACGACCGTTGTGTATTGTACAGTCTGCTTCAAAAATCTTCAAGTTTCCTAAAGAATTCTTTCCACATCGTTGTCTTGACACCGTGCGGTAGGCCTTTGGGTGTTGGCGCTATTTGGTAAACCGAAATGTGGCAAGGACGGTCTGCACTACAGATTTGTTCAGGGCGTAGTCATCACCGGAAAAGGTAAATGTGAGATTTCCGTGTGTTGTTTCAACATGGAAGCGATCGGCAGGCTGCTCCGGTGTGCCGGAAATGAGACATGTTTGGTATGTGCTCGTCCCGATGGTGATTGTTCCTGCGACTCGCCCGCTGTGCTTGGCGCAGGGAACGATTGACCGTTTTGGCTCAGCCTGAATACGCAAAACAATCGGAGCTGTCGCGCCATCAGCGGCGACTACGTTGTCCGCATCAACAAATTCGACAACGAACGGCGTCTCCGTACGGCTCGGCGTGGCTGCGATGCTGATATTGTTTGGATACTCCAGCTGTATGCCGTACTCCTCATTGATTAATTCCTGTACGTCATCGCTCACTTTTTCTTTCACAACGAACTCTGCACCGTTCGCATAGAGCATAAACGCGCCTGTGGTCAACAGGATTGCAAAGACAAAAATAAATGTAAATCGATGTCCGTCAGTAATCATATTGTTCATCCTATCAAAGCGGACCGAGTGGTCAATAGACGATGTGCCTTCTGTAATCATACACATTGACAGAGCGAATGTTTTTGGTACTGTACAGTGCTCCTTTGCGCATGCGCTAAAGGAAGCTTTGCTCACTCACAACATTTCTCAAGTCGCACCTTCAAACGGTGCAGTGGAGGAACTGTGTACAAGAACACGATGTACCTCTGCCGGCGCATCTGGACCGGTGAAGAATTCGTCAGTGGTATCGTCGTCGACAACGCCACTGGCAAGATCATCAAGGTCGGTCTCGACGGCTACGACGACACCGCGGACGTGGTCGAACTGCCCGGCTGCATGGTGATGCCCGGGATCGCCGACCGCCACACGCACTGGCTGTTCGAGCTGGTGGGTGGAAGCCAGTCGCTAGCGCGCACGACTGTCTTCCACGACGACGCGGCGCGGGACTTCCGGATCCTGCTCAAGCTGCGGCTCGCCTCGCAGCAGAGCGGCACGGTCATCTTCACGGACTGGAGCGACGCGGCGATCCCGCTCGCACAGGTCCGTGAGATCGTGCGTACGGAGAGCCGCAAGCGTCTGGGCCGCGAGGTCCTGGTGCTCAACCGTTCCTGGCACAACGCGGTCGCGTCGGACGCGCTGCTCGCGCGCGTCATGCCGTCGATCTCGGCGATGATCCAGCCGTACCGGCTGCAGGGCACGTGCCGGAACAACATCATCGACGAGGATCTCCTCATCCAGCTCATCGCACGCCTCGAGCTGAACAAGGACGTGCTGCGCGTCGCCCTGCGCAATCGTCAGCAGCTCATGCTGTCGCGTGGCATCACCCGGTGCTTCGACAAGATGATCCTGGGCTTCCCGCTGCTGGAGATGCTGTATGAGCTGAGCATGAGCGGCGACCTCGTCATCCCCACGGACGGAGCGATCCAGCCGTGGATGATGATGGAGGGTGCACAACCGCGGCAGTACGGTCCGAACCTCCGCGTTCGGTGGCTCAAGTACTTCGCTGACGGCGCGTTCGGGAACCGCAAGGCCCGGATGTGCACGCAGCAGGGGCTGACGTACAGCGACGGGAGCGAAGGCATTCTCATGCTGCCGGACACGGCCCAGATGCAGCGGGACATCAACCGCTGGCGTGAGATGGGCGGCGACGGGGCGTGCGTGCACGCGATCGGACCGGGAGCGGTCATGGCCACGCATCAGGCATTCACGCAGATCCTGGACGGAGGGCTCGGCGCCGGGTTCACCCTCGGATTCGAGCACTTCGAGGCCTGCCCCATCACGGAAGTGCATCACGTTGCTGAGCTCCAACGTCGGGGCGTCCGCATCGAGGTGTGCAGTCAACCTGGGTTCAACGACGACCTGGCCAGCTACGCGGACAGGCTGCCGCCCGCAGTACTCGCCATGGTAAACCGCTACGCCGACTTCGATCTCCTGGGACTGCACTGGTCTTTCGGGACCGACGGCCCCATCACCGGGGATCGAACTTTCGCGGCGTTCGCCCAGGCGGTCAGCCGCCTGGACGGTGAGGCCATCCGCGTTGAGCGGATGCTGCAGGCGGCCATCGATCGGGTGCTCACGGTTGGAGCGCCGTTCACGGCGATCAGCATCGACCGCGACGTGCTCGCTGACCCTTCGGGGCTGGCGGACACGCAGGTGCTGGAGACCTGGATCGGCGGCCGGAAGGTGTGGCAGCGAGAGGGTTCGGCGTCAGAGAGCTGAGGAATCTATGGCGCCTTCTTTTTTTTCTGCACCCAGCGGAGCACCGCAACACGCGTTTTCAAAAAAACCAACCAACCGATCAACACACCCACCACATCCATCAGGAGATCGTACCAAGTATCGAACGCTTGATCAGCCTGACCGTATGTTTTTGTTCCCAAGAGTTGATCACCATAAAACTCCAGCGGCTCCCACAGTAGACTAATCAACACGGCAAAAATAACAATGAACCAGGCGCGTTTTGGAAGGGTGTGCATCTGTTTGCGCAACGCGATCCGCGCCGTATACCACATGCCGCAACCCCAGGTGATCATTGCCGGTGTCGCAATGTGAACGAAATCGTCGTAATGGTAGACGGTTCGGTACCATCCCAGTGCTCCGCAGCCATTCAACACCAAGCTCGCGATGAGCAACAACTCAATGATCGATGCCAGCCGTTGATAGCTATACCGACGCAACATCATGTCGGCGTGGAAAATCGGTGCGATGCTAAACAAACCAATTACATAGGCAACAGATGACCAGAAAATGAATGCGCTGTTGAGCAACGTGAGATGGTAGACGCCAAACGCAAGCGCGACACCCGAAGTGCCCCACACAAGGAGATCAACAATCCGTTTGAATGAAATCGATGTTCGGCGCAGAGGCGTATCCATACGCCTCTAGTGTACGCTAAACTGATTCCGAATGGTAGGCAGCGTTCATCCGTGTGATGCCGACGATTGCAGCAAGAAGAATCGCCGATGAAATCCACTGTGTGATGCTCAGGCTTTCATGCAAGTAGAATACGCTGATCACCACTGCTGAGAGTGGCCATGTGAGTTCCAGAATTGTGGATCGCGATGCCATGATGCGTTTGAGACCGAAGTAGTAGATCGCAAGTGCAACCATGCCAGTCGAGAATGTGATTGCGACAATATACCACCATTGCGTTCCGGTGATTGCTCCGATCGAATCGGCGTGTCCGATCATGGTCATGAGGATCAGCGCGAAGATTGGTGTGATCGCAAAGCGAGCAGCGGTGACGTGTACAGACGATGCGTCTTTGAGGGTATATTTTGAGAATGCCGTTGAACTCCCCCAGCACGCTGCGGCACCGACTGCACACAGTGCAGCGATTGCTGTGCCTGCGCCAGTCGCGAGATTCACACGCAAATCAGGGAACGACACACCGTAGGCTGCAGCAAGTGCGATCACGGCTAGCATCACAAAGCGTTTGGTGATTGGCTCTTTCAGTAGGATGGCTGCCGCGAGCACTGCAAACAACGGTTGCAGTTGCTGTAACAGCACGACGACTGAAAATGGAATGTACTGGATTTTTGCCAGTGCAGTCGTGTACAGGATTGTTCCCAGCGCGCCGGATAACAGCGAAACGACGGTAATCGCAATCCACTGTTTTTTTGTGAGCACGCGAAACTTGCGCCATGTCGCAATCACAAACGGCGCGAGCACGATCAACCCGATAAGGTGTTCCCAAAACACGATCACCGTTGCGGGTAACGTGTACAGTTGCCGACGGAGCAGTCCGTCGAGGCTCCACAGGATTGCGGCAACGATCACCGCAAAAGAGCCGAAATGTTTTTTCGTCATATTTCTCTTGATTATTGCTTGTCTGGACAAGCAATACCTCGTCTCGTGACGAGGTCCCGACTATACGGTCGGCCCATGAGTTGCACATGGTCATCCGCGCATACGTTGAATGCGACGGTCGAAGGCTCTACTTCCGATTGGCGAATTGCACGCCACCCCAGAGATATTAAATTGTACGGTCAGTATAACAACTCTTTGCAAACACGCATAGCCAACGAGATGCCGGCGTAAGCCCAAAATACCAAACAGTAATGCAATACATTCAATGAGTGGCCGATGAGGAGATGGCAGAATTTTTATCCCCGGCAAGCGTCGTACAGGTAGGCTATCCAGCCCATGGTCGCAAAATTTCTCGCTGTTGTCAGTCGTAATGAAAAAGCGGTCTGCGTGGACCACTTGTTCACTTGCTCAGGAGGTGGGGTTCGAACCCACGACCCATCGATTAACAGTCGATTGCTCTACCGCTGAGCTACTCCTGAATAGATGGCCGTTTTGAGGCCATTGTTGAAAGAAGGTGCCCGAAAGCACGGGGTGCAGTATAGCGACGCTAACGCGCAGCGTCAAGACAATCTTGTGAGAGTGCCTGAACAAGATGAGATACATCGGTAACACTCCGTTCCAGGGTTTCTTGACTCTGGAACGACTGAGTACACTACCGATATATGCCAATATCTAGTGCA
>SBBP01000055.1 GCA_005239655.1 Candidatus Microgenomatus auricola
GCCTTTGGTATTCGTTGGTCACTGGGATACCACGGAAAAGTGCTGAATCATCTCATTCGCACCCTTCCAGAGCATGAGCGCAAAGGATTCCCAAAGCACCTCGAGGAGCGTTGGGGGCACACGCATGGCGAAGTGTTTGCGGGCGCCGTGCTGGGCAGCTTGCTCACCGTTCTCTTCTACGTCCTCCTTCACACCATTTACTCTGCGTAGAGCGGAGCAGAGTCGAGTACATGACCACGCGCACGGACAGGGCCTTGCAGCGCAGTCAGCGCTTCGACTTTTTTTTCGTTTACTGTTCGACCTGGATGCAAGTCCAGTGCCAGTGGTTCGCTCGCAGTAGTGAACCCTGTCACGACTGACAGATAGCCATCATCGAAAAAGAGGATATCGCCAATTTTGTATTCCGAACTCTCCGGATGTTCATCGAGACGATTGGTGTGCATAAGCCATGCGGCGATATTTTCTGGCCGACGATCAAACTGTGCATCTGCTGGTGACGTCGCATAGTCTGCCGGTTGCTGTGCGTAGTCTTCAGCCATTTCTGTTTCGATGTACACGCCGAACGATTCATACAATCGCCAGACAACGTCGTGGTTGGTCAGCAGTCCTAATCGTGCGGGGATTTGTGCCAGACCACCTTCTGTGGGGTCGTAGAGCACACCAAAAAAATTCTCACTATTTTCGATGACTTCGTGCGGATTGCTTTTTCCGTCACCGTCTGCATCACTGTCATCGATGTTTGCAATTCCGTCTCCATCCATGTCCCGATCGGCAAAGTTTGGAGTGTGGTCGCGATCGGCATCACTGTAACGTGACTCATGGGTCGTGTGGTAGACATGTCCGTTTCCAATGATCAGCGTGGCTACACCAGCGGTAAAGACACACAGGAGCAGGCTGAGCGCGGCGATTCGCCACACGATATGGTGAACCCACCAGCGAATGAGCGTGTAGAAAAATGCAAAAAACACCACTCCTTCAAACAGAAAGTTCAGAAAAAGCAGATTCGCACTCACCCACGAAATACCAAAATCACTAATCCCGAAAAAACGTGTGGAGAATGGGTACAGAAACATCACTTTCGAGACAATGGCATCTGTGATCAAATGACTCATCACCCCAATCACAAACACGAGATTGCACAAAAACCATGTGTATCGCTTTCGCAGCCACCACCATCCGCCGAAGAGTGCAAAAAGTACGAGATAGACCAGTGGCGTGTGCGTAAGGAGAGCGCGGTGTGGTGTAGACGCATCTGCAAGGTAAAAATACAAAAGGTCCACATCTGGAAAAATGCCACCGACGTAGCCGATGAACAGTAAAAGGTACCATTGCCGCGTGGTGAATGAAAATGGCGCACGCATCGCACGCCTGCGCACAACAATCGCTGTGAGAAACCCGAGTGGCCCGTGTGCAAAAATCATGGTACTACGTGCTTACTGCGTTAATCGAATACCTCCGGTAAATCCATCGTCATAGACGGCAAAGGCATCCAGGCGCTCAAAACCTTCTGATCGTTTCGTGTAGACATGAATACGGTTACTCGAGGCCTCTCGACTGACAACCAGCTCCATACGGAAGTCACCATCGACGTCTGCCAGTGCACTGTTGAGACCGTCGGTCGCGCCTGAACCAAACGGTTTGACTCCGCCCAATGCCGTCATGCGCTCAGCCGAGGCGTTGAATGTGCGTACACGTGCGGCATCAGGGGTGCCGGCATGTGCAGTGACAATCACTTCTTCTTCCGGCGTACTGTTGATGTTTCCAACGAGAATGCGGACTCCGCCCGAAGCGTCTCGACCAAACACCCGCCGGCGGCTGATGAGCCGGACAGTCCGCTTTCCTGGTGCATACCGAAACACCCGCACAACACTGTTGCCCGTGTAGGAACCAACAACAATGTCGTCGGCACCATCGAAGTTCACGTCACCCATCGCAAGTGATAAACCGTTCTGACTGTTACTGTGTGTTCGCACGTACGGCCGCTTTCCAAACCACCAGCGCATTTCCCCATTCGCGTGATTCCAGCGATAGATATGCATCACCCCTTTTTCGCTCCGTGCACCAACCACCAATTCATCATCTCCATCACCGTTCAGATCTCCTGCGGTCATGTTGACTCCACCTCGATAGTCGTCGGCAAACGGATTCACGCGATCCAACAGTTCCAGCGTTCCGTTTTTGAGTCGGTAGATTTTGACAGTGGGATCGTGTTCACTCTGTGGGGCAACAATGAGCTCCTGGTCACCGTCGGCATCAACATCAGCTGCGGCAAGATTCACACCACCTCGAAACGATTCTCCGAACGGGAACAGATCATCAATCGCCGTTCCACTCTCCGTAAACAGTCGGACGTGCCCTGATGTTCCAGCATCCGGAACAGTCGCCAACTCAAACGTGCGATCACCATCCATGTCGATCCACAGCGACTGAATGCCTGTGGTCAGTGCAGAGTCATAGGTGAAAAAGGTGTACAGTGCTTCGCTGCTCCCACGGTACAAGCGAAAGTTTGGGCCTCCCATACTCGCTGGGATCGCACCGATCGCGTTTTGGACCAAATCGTTTTCGATTTCGATTCGATAGTTGCGCGTTTCTACCTTACCATCAAAACTAAAGCTGAGTACTCCGCTGCTGTCTGAAGCAACGCGATCATACAACTCTTCATTTGCGTAGACGTTGTACTGCCGACTTGACTCCAACTCTGTAATGGAAAATGTTGTGCTGCTGGAGGCGGTTGTCGTTTCGCGGAACTCTCGACTCTCAGCTTCTTCATCCCATGCGATAATTTCGACTGTCGTTGGTTGATCTGCACGCTCCACAGAAAGATTCGTTGCGGTCATGCCTGCGGTTGGGAGTGTCGTAAACGTGATGACTCCATCGGTATCGACGGTATTTTCCACTCCAGCAATAATTTCTCGCTGTTCTTTCACTGTAAAATCCAGCAGGGCACCGGCATCCAGGTCGAGGGTAAAGTACCCGTGCCGTATGCCGTTCGTTTCGGCTGAAGTGACATCATAAAACTGACCGTCTGAAGTTGAAGCGTAGATCCGCTCAGAGGCCAAGAGATTGGCTTTGACGCGCACCGAAGGGATACGCACACTGCCACTATTATAGACACTCACATCGATTTCAGTTTCTGTGCCGTCGTTTTGACTTTCGTAATCGACTTGGAGGTCAACTGTGCTCTGATCTACTCTCTGGTGTTCGATTCCGTCATCAGAAACGTGTATGAGGGTGAAAAAATGTTCTCCATCATATGTTTGAATGGATCCGCCGGCACCGCCGTTGATGAGCTGATAAAATCCTCCGCCAATGCCAGGGAAATCATCTTCGTCGATGTAGCTGTAATCGTAGCCGTGCACCTCTCCAGTGATGACGAGCTCCACGCCATAGTGCACAAACCATTCTGCCAGTTGCTGCGCTTGCTGGAGATCCACAAAACCATCTGAGTTTGCCCAGTCGGGTGTTACGAGCGGGTGATGCATGAGCACAATCAAGTGCTCACCTGTGGCTGCAGCAAGTGCAGACTCGACCCACTCCATTTGGTCTTCGGTCAGCGCTCCTTCGTTGAGTAAGTCTTCTGTCGTATTGAATGCGACGAATGATGTGTTGCCGTAGGTGAAGGTGTAGTCGCGCGCTCCGAAATAGGCCGAGTAGTAGGCATCGAGATCGCTTCTGGCATCATGGTCGCCGGGAATGGTGAATGTGGTGCCTTCATAACTTCGAAATACTTCATCGAGAAGCACGTACTCCTGCTCGTGTTCTCCGGCGTCGTCAGTGTCTCCACGGATGAGGTCACCGGAATCAGTCATGAATGGAGAGTGCAGCAGATTGATTTCGTTCATCAGGTCGATGAAAATGGGATTTGGAGTTTCGCCGCCGTTGGATTCTGGTTGGTTGTCGGAAATGGCTGTGAACCAAAAATCCGATGTGCTCGCATCGTAATCCCACGGTGAGACAGTGAGTGTTTTCGTGTCGAATGGTTCAATGGTTGTGGCAAATGAAATCGTATTCGCTTCGTCTGTTGTAGAAAGTGCTGTGCCATTCTCGTCAGTCACTGTGTAGAGGTCAGGATCGAGATTTTTGACTGTGAAGTATTCGGTGTTTTCTGTTGAGTCCGTGTTGGTGATGGTGATCGTGCAGACCGGGGCTTTGAGCCAGAGTGTGGCGACGTCATTATCTTGATTGCGCATGAAACAGCCGTCGTAGGAGGTTGTGACCGCAGCGGACAGCGGATGTACGAATACAAAAACTCCTGTGAGAAGGAATGATGATAGCAAAAAGCCAAATCGGCTCGTCATGGTATGTATTTCTGTGTCAAAAGCAGGATACACTATACAAGATTTCATCAAAAAAAAGAAGCGCTTCTCCCGACCTCCTGGGATTGCGCTTGACTACCGGCGGACCTTACCGTGTGGCGTGCCTTCGTAGAAGCCGGCGTGGGTCTGGACACCCACGACCGCCTTGGTCCAGAGTTCATCGAGGCTGCGTGCGCCGACGTAGGTCGCCGTGCTCTGCAGCCCGGTGACGAACTCTGCCACGATCTGGCCCACGGACTCGCGTCCGGGACGGAGGTAGACCTGCGAGCTGGAGATCCCCTCTTGGTAGAGGCCACGCACGGCAGCCTCCAGAGCGCTGACCCCGCCGTTCCGCTCACGCACGGCACGGGCGGAAGCCATCCCGAAGTTGCTCACGAAGAGCGCTCCGTGCGGATCCACCTGGATGTCCGCAGCCGACTCGAAGGTCGGTGCGAACAGGGTCCCGGTCATCACGCGGGTGGCCCCAGCCGCCATGTACAGCGCCAGGTCCCGCGGTTCCTTGACGCCACCGTCAGCCCAGACGAACCTGCCGAGACCACGAGCTGCCTCGGCGCAGGCACGGACCGCGGAGAAGGTCGGCCGACCGACCCCAGTGACCATGCGCGTAGTGCACATGGCACCGGGACCGACGTTGACCTTCACGCCATCCGCTCCAGCGTTGAGGAGCCGTTCGGTGGCTTCGGCCGTGCAGATGTTGCCCGCCACGAGGATGACCTCGGGGCCGACCGCATCGCGCACGGAGCGGATCGCATCGACCATCTTGGCTTGCGCGCCGTGGGCCGTGTCGAGAACGATCACGCTGGCGCCGAAGCCCAGCGCCTCACGTGCACGAGCCACGGGATCGCCGTTGATGCCCACGGCGACCGCGACCGTGAGGTTGCCGTCGCCGTTGACGGAGGGTCGCGTGAGCTGCTGCACGAGAAGGTCCTGGCGCGACAGGGTGCCGACCAGGTTGCCGTTGACGTCCACCACCGGTGCCGCCTTGATGTTGTGGCGACGGAGGGTCTCGAACGCCGCTTCGGGGGCGCAGCCTTCTTCCAGCGTGACAGGCACCTTGCTCATCACGAGTCGCGCGGGCGTGAAGGCATCCTTGTCCTTCATGTCGTCCGGTGCGATCACGCCGATGGGCTGCCCGTCACCTTCGACCACGATCACGAGGTTGCACGATCGCTTGAAGACGATCGCCTCGACGTCTCGAATCGGTTCGTCGGGCCCGATGGTGAGGGCGGTGTCGTAGACCGTGTGCGCGGCGCGGATCTTGCCGATGATCCGCTGGAGCTTGTCGGGCGGGATGTCCTGAGGCAGGACGCCCAGTCCACCGCAGCGGGCCAGGACCTCGCACAGACGCGCGCCACTGACCGCGTTCATGTTGGCGCTCACGATCGGCTGCGAACCGAGTTGGAAGTCGCTCGGCGAGAGGTCCACCTCGCGGCGGGATCCTCCCTGCCAGAACCCGGGAAGGAGGAACACGTCCTCGAGCGCGAGCTCGAGCTGTTCGTCTTTGGTGTGAAGGAAACGTGCCATTTTAAGGCCTCTCCATGATGCCGGCCGAAACCGACGGTTGTGCGGGTTTGACCGCTGTTGTACAGATGTAGACTCAAAGAACTCGCTCCAGACATCTTGCGATTTCTGGAACAGGCGCCGCAACAGTAGCACAAAATCAAAAAAAATCAAGGGTGCGCCCTCACGATCCCTTGGCGCTCTGCACGATGCCTACAAACTCACCGCCTTCTTCACTTCCATCACCGCACCGGGCTTCAAAATCACGGTATCGCGGCGACCAAGCTGCTGAGACAGCATCAACTTGGCCAATGCATCATCCACGGTGTCCTGAATCGCTCGTCGCAACGGGCGCGCACCATACAACGGATCAAAACCCTGTTTCGCCAATTCCACGACCGCATCCGGTTCAATCTCCATCGTGATTCCCTTCTCGGCCAACAACTGCTGTTGCAACTTCTCCAGCAAATGCACCGCAATCTGCACCACTTCTGCAAACGACAACGGTGTAAAGACCACCACATTATCAAAGCGGTTCACAAATTCAGGACGGAACAGCGTTGGCAGCACCTGTTCAAGCAACACGGTTTTCACTTGCACGGGCGTCAACCCAGCAGCAAAACTGTTCTGAATCTGCTGCGTACCGGCGTTCGACGTGGCAATCAGCATCGTGTTACTCATATCAA
>SBBP01000077.1 GCA_005239655.1 Candidatus Microgenomatus auricola
GATAGCGGATTGATCGCCGCTTTGATCGTTCTGGAAATGATTTCCGAAATGGGGAGGCCGTTTTCGGAAGTCGTGCATGAATTTGAGAAGTACAAGGCGATCGAGGAGACCAACTCGAAGGTGGAAGACAAAAATGTGGTCATTGACCGGTTGAGAAAACAGTACGCCGATGCGAAAATCCTCGAATTCGACGGTATCACCTTTACATATCCCGATTTCTGGTTTAACGTGCGGCCATCGAACACCGAACCGGTATTGCGGCTGAATGTAGAGGCACGTACGCAAGAATTGCGCGACAAGAAAGCTGAAGAAATACTTCAACACATTCGTCAGTAACCAAGACGCCTATGAGCATGCTTGAACGATGGAATCCATTTGCAAAAAAGAAGCCAGAACAGCCTGCGCACGATCCGGCATGGCTCAAACAACGACTGGGTATTCCGGATGCACCGAGAGAAGATGAGGCGCGCGGCGCATTGGGAGAGCAACTGAAGGCCCGCAGAGAGCAACAGGCACGCGAGCAAGAGAGTCGTGAACGCGTAGAGCATGCTGCGGATAGTGTGCTGAGCACATTTGCTGAGGTTCTCACAACAATGGAGCGACCAGATCAATATCTCCCCGCACTTGAAAAGGTATTCAAGGATCAGAAAGCAACACCTGAAGTTGTGACT
The DNA here is from genome assembly GCA_005239655.1 of Candidatus Microgenomatus auricola. Classification (GTDB taxonomy): domain Bacteria; phylum Patescibacteriota; class Patescibacteriia; order UBA9570; family XYC2-FULL-38-9; genus Microgenomatus_B; species Microgenomatus_B auricola_A. The sequence continues at coordinate 672 of SBBP01000077.1, forward strand.
CGTGTTGTTGAGCGTTGCCGGACACAACTTGATACGTTTTACCGGACACATGCAGGCTCTGGTCACGGTACGTATGACCGTGGTCTACGCGCAACACAACCAACTACTGAACACAGCCTGCGACTCGTTCCTGATGCCTTCACACAACGTGGTCGTATCGATGGTGTTGGCGGTATGCTGAATCGCTTGAATGCGTGGAGAGACCGAATCATTGCTGAAATGGCTGCGCCGCCTGCCGCACAGGCGCCAGAAAAAAAAGATAATGGTGAAGCAGCAGCGTAGTCAACCAATGCGTAACGAGCTCGACACTGCGTTCTCTGCACTTTCGGCAGCCGAGCAACTCGCTTTGCATTACTGGCGCAACACACTTCGTATTCGCACAAAAAGCGACGCGCGTGACCTGGTGACACAGGCAGATGTTGCAGTGGATCGAGCTGTACGCAAAATCATTCACACTCAGTTTCCCGCACACGACGTTCTCTCTGAAGAACTCGGAACATCAGCACGCACATCCGACAACCTCTGGGTGATCGACCCGATCGACGGAACAATCAATTTCACCATGGGCGAACCGCTGTTTGGTGTATCGATTGCGCTGTTCCAACACGATACACCTGTCGTCGCCGCAATCAGCTTTCCCGCGCTCACGGAACGGTACTGGGCCGTGCGTGGCGGTGGTGCATGGATGCAGCACGGCACACACCGCAAACAACGCTGTCGCGTTTCGCGTGTCTCACGCATACGCGATGCTCGATTTTCCATGGGGTTCAATGTCACCTCAGCTTCTCGCCGTCGTTTTTTACGCTCGTTCTCTCCGCTGGTCATGGACGCCGCTGTTGCACGCCTGCACTTCTGTGCGGTCTTTGACTTCATGAACGTCGCTCGCGGAGGAATGGATTTCTACGTGAACTACGATATCCACTTGTGGGACTTTGCCGCTGCGTGGCTCATTGTCGAAGAGGCTGGTGGGCAGATGCGAACGACATCGGGAAAGCCACTCACCATGAAGGATACCGACATTGTTGCAATCAACGATAACATCGACAGAGCACTCTTTCGTTACCCCCTATGAAAATCGCTCGCCCACTGGTCTTACTCATTCTCGACGGTTGGGGCATTGGCGAAGACGATGCGCACAACGCTATTTTTCTGGCGAAGACTCCGCATATCGATACACTGCTCGCGAACTACCCCAACGGCCCGATTGGTGCCGCTGGAGAACACATTGGTTTAGCACCTGGGCACCAAGGATCAACCGAGATGGGCCACCTCATTATCAGCGCCGGCCGAAACGTTCTGCTTCCACAAATGCAAGTGCAGCAAGCGATTCACGATCATCGCATCGCGAGCAACCCTGCGTATGCCGAGGCGATCCAGCTGGCAAAACAACGCGGCACACGACTGCATCTGATGGGGCTCCTCTCTGACGCAGGCGTCCACTCATATGACGCCAGTTGTTACGCTCTACTCCGCGCTGCTGCTGCAGCCGGCCTTCGAAAAGACCAAATTCTTGTGCACGTTTTTGCTGACGGACGCGATACTTCACCAACGTCACTTGGCACACACGTTCAACGGCTGCAGGAAGTGATGGCTGATGCAGGCGTTGGCGTGATTGCGGATGTGCAGGGACGATACTGGGCAATGGACCGCGACCATCGATGGGAACGCGTCGAAGCTGCCTATGCCCTTCTCACTTGTGGCCACGGACAGCGAAGCGCCGCATCGATTGAAGATGCCATTGCACAGGCACGTGCAGCAGACGAAACAGATGAGTTCATTTCGCCAACGGTGATTATTGCTGATGGCCACTTTCAACACGATGATGTCGTGATCAATTTTAACTACCGCGTTGATCGTGAAATCGAGCTGACCAAAGCGCTCATCGAACCGAAATTCGACGCATTCCAGCGCCCGAATCACCCGCAGATCCACTACGTCGCAACCTTTCCGTACTATGCAGGTATGCCGGCACCACATGCATTTGAACGCGAGGAGCTCAAAATGAAAAATATTTTACCGGAAGTACTCAGCAACAACGGAATCACACAGTATCGCCTCACCGAAACAGAAAAATGGATCTACCTCACAAAAATTTTCAACGCCATGCACGAAGATCCCTATCCAGGAGAAACACGACATCTGATTTCGTCAGACAAGGTCGCAACATACGATCAAAAACCGGCAATGAAGGCGGTGGAGATCGCGGAGAATTGTGTAGGTCATCTCCGTGCCGGTGATTTTGATACGTACTTCATGAATATCTGCAATGCGGATATTCTTGGGCACACCGGAAGCAAGGAGGCTACAATTCTTGGCTGCGAAGCAATCGACAAGGCTGTTGGCATACTCTACGCAGAAATTCAAAAGCAGAACGGCATCATGCTGATCACCGCCGACCATGGCGATGCCGAACGCATGTGGGATCATGAACAGAACCTTCCGCACACACAGCACACCGACAGTTTTGTTCCGTTCATTCTGGTGGACGATGAACGCACCGACGCACGTATCCGCGAAACCGGAACACTACGAGATGTGGCTCCAACAATCCTGGAATTGCTTCGTATCCCAAAGCCTAGCGAAATGACGGGAAAGTCGTTGCTCGTATGAAACGAGCGGTAATCTTTGACATGGATGGGGTGATCATTAACTCCGAAGATATTTGGCGCGATATTTTGCAAAAATTTTTTACAGCGCACGGTGGGACATATACACCTGCGATGCGCGCACAGATGATGGGCGCAAGCGCCGAAGCATGGACAACGTTCATTCGAGACACGCTCAATCTTGGTGATGCATGGACACAAGAGCGCATTCTGCATGAAACGTATGAGCGTGGCGTGGATGTCTATACAACACAGCTGCAGATCATGCCAGGGTTTCACGAACTCGCGGACCGTATTCGAACAGCTGGTCTCAAAACAGGGCTGGCTTCTGGATCAACGGTCGAAATGATCACCACGGTGTTTGACCGTTTTCACCTCTACCCCTATTTTGACGTGATCGTATCTTCTGATAGTGTACAGCATGCCAAGCCTGCACCAGATGTCTATCTGGAAGCCGCCAGTCAGTTGCATGTCGTGCCTGCTGACTGCGTCGGAATTGAGGATTCGCCAAACGGAGTGTTCTCCGTAAAGGCTGCCGGAATGAAGTGTATTGCTCTCCCGGACGCGTGGGTTGCCGACCACCCGGCGTTTCAGAAGGCAGATGTCATTCGGACCACCTTGGCTGATGTCACACTTGAAGATGTATCACAGTGAAATACACCACATTCATTTTTGAACGCTACTCGCTCGACGCCATATCTCACGTGGCGGAATTTGTGTATGCATACGAAGATGGACCGACGTTTGTTGAGCGACTGACAGTGCCGTCAGATGTGAAGATTGTTGAATCCGAAACACTCGATCGCGCACTGTTTGCACTGCACCTGTTGCTCGGTGTGAGTTACTGGAAGGCGTATTGTCCAAAAAATATTGTCGTGAAATCTGGAACGTTAAGTACAGGGCAAGCGAACTTTTGGAACACTGTGTATACGAAAGGTTTAGGACAATTTTTTTATGAGAATAATTTAGAGCCTCAGAGTGCAGTGAATTTTCATCGGCGGGGCCTCCCACCGGAAAGCAATCCTCGGCTTGCTCACGCGACCGGCTCGTCGCCGGAATCGCTGTTCGCGCCGCCCGAGGCACCCTTTCCGGTGCCACCCGCCGCACATCTGCATCCACTCGTCCCAATGGGAGGCGGAAAAGATTCACTCGTGACCATCGCACTACTCAAGCAGATGAACATTCCATTTCATACCTACTCACTCGGAACATACCCCATCATTGAAGAACAGCGAAAACACATTGACGCACATCATTTCACGATTCAGCGGCAAATTGACTCACAACTCTTCACGCTTCCGGATGCCTATAACGGACACGTACCAATAACAACGATTTACTCATTCACCGCGCTGCTCATCGCCATCCTCAACAGCAACACCCATCTCGTTCTTTCCAACGAACGCAGTGCAAGCGAAGGAAACGTCGAGTACCGTGGCGAGACCATCAATCACCAGTGGAGCAAAAGCTGGGAAGCCGAACAGTTGATTCGCGACTATGTCAGCACGTGGATCACACCAGAGGTCGAGTATTTCAGCCTCCTCCGTCCGTTGTCCGAACTGCAGATCGCAAAACTCTTCGCTCAACATCCGGAATGGTTGCCACGTTTCACCAGCTGCAACACCAATTTCAAAATTCTTGAAAAAACACAGCAACGCTGGTGCGGTCATTGTCCAAAGTGCGTATTTGTCTTCACCATGCTTGCGCCATTCGTTCCAAAAGAACAGCTCGTCCATGCGTTTGGGAAAAATCTGTTTGCAGATGCAACGCTGCTGCCGTTGTTCCAAGAACTCCTCGGGGTCAAAAACTTCAAACCGTTTGAATGTGTCGGCACACCAGATGAAATGCGTGCTGCATTGACCCTTGCCGCAAAAAATGGTGCGTATGCAAACGACACCATCATGCAGTATACACAACACACTATCCCAACTGCCAATGAAGAGATGATCAACAGTATCCTCACGCCGTCTCATGAGCATGATGTTCCGAAAATCTTTCAATCCGACATTCATGAACGCTGATTTTCTCCACAAAAAAATTCTAATCCTCGGCGCTGGTCGTGAAGGACTGTCGACTGCGCGCTATCTGCGTCATTTGCGTTCGGATGCCGACATCACCGTTGCCGACCTCGAGGAAAGAGAAGTCGACGCGGCCGGAGCACAAACCCTCTTCGGCACACATTACCCCACCTCACTCGAACAGTGGGATCTGGTTGTCGTCTCGCCGGGCATTCCGCCGCAGACGCCGCTGTTGCGAACCGCCAGGTTCACCACCACGGCCACAAATATTTTTTTGGATGACGTCCAGGGTACCGTCGTCGCCGTGACGGGTTCAAAAGGAAAAAGTACAACCAGTGCACTGATTGCACACATCCTTGCGCAACATCACCCACACGTCCACTGTGTCGGAAATATTGGAGCACCGGCATTGGATGCCCTGCGCGAACACAACACTAACCACGATCTCTTTGTGTACGAACTATCGAGTTACCAGGCAAGTCGTTTGGTTGCCGGCCCGGACGTGGCGATCATCATGAACCTCTTTCCTGAACACCTTGACTATCACGGCGGTCGCGAACAGTACTACCGGGATAAGTTGCGGGTAGCCATGACCCAAACGGAAAACGATGTTGTCATCTACAACGCCAATAACAGTGAACTCGCCAGGCGAATTGCCGATGCACCTTCTCAGAAGATCGCATGGCCTGATGAGCGCGGCGCACACATTGAAAACGACGCTCTCTACTACGGAGCAGATCCGATTCTCCCGCTCAGCGAACTTAAACTCCCTGGAGCACATAATGCCGAAAACTGTTTAGGAGCGATTACTGTTGCGAACTATTTCCAGGTGCCACATGCCGTGATCGCTGCGGGCTTGCGTTCGTTTACGCCACTAGCCCATCGCCTCGAATATGTAGGAACATTTCAAGGCATCACCTTTTATGATGACGCAATCTCGACAACACCAGAATCCACAATCGCTGCACTGCGTGCACTCCCGAAGACCGGCACACTAATCCTTGGTGGCCAAGACCGGGGATATGATTTTACACAACTGGCACAATTGATTGCTGATAAAAAAATTCCCACGTTGATTTTCTTTCCAGATTCCGGCGCAACCATCCGCGAGGCGATTGCACGCGCTGGCTACACACCGGAACACCTGTTGGAAACGCGTTCAATGGAAGAGGCGGTTCGATTCGCCTACGACCATACTCCAACCGGAATGATCTGCCTCCTTTCCTGCGCCTCGCCCAGCTACAGTATTTTCAAAAATTTTGAAGACAAGGGTGAACAGTTTCAAAATTCGGTGAAGGCATGAAAAAAACTATCTCCCCAAACCCACCGTCTGATACACATCGCGCAGCTTCCGTTCTGCAATGGCGTGTGCACGCGCAGCGCCACGCTCAAGAATTTCGTCCAGCGCTTCATGATCGCCCAACAAATCCTGCGTCTTGCTGCGAATTGGTCGCAACCATTCCACTAACACCTCGCCCAAATCCGTTTTGAAATCGCCATACCCTTTTCCGGCATAGTCGTCTTCCAGCGCAGCAATCGTCTTGCCAGAAACCAAACTGTAGATCGTCAACAAGTTGGACAGCGCTGGTTTACCGTCGCCAACTCGCACCTCAGCACCCGAATCCGTCACGGCACGTTTGATTTTTTTACGCACGACATCCGGCTCATCCGACAACGCAACGTAATTCCACTCACCGGCACTCTTCGACATTTTTTTCTCCGGATCATCCAAACCCATAATACGCGCCCCAAATTTTGGATAGATTCCCTCAGGCACCACAAACAGTTCGCGCTCGTAGACATGGTTCATCCGTTCCGCAACATTACGTGTCAGTTCGATATGCTGCCTCTGATCGTCACCCACCGGAACCACATCCGTATCGTACAATAAAATATCTGCAGCCATCAACGCCGGGTAGGTAAAGAGGCCAGCATTCACATTGTCGCGATGCTTCTGCGCCTTGTCTTTGTACTGGGTCATGCGTTCGAGTTCGCCAATCGGAGTAAACGTATTCAACACCCATGCGAGTTCAGCGTGTTCCGGCACATCCGACTGCACAAAAACCGTTGACTTCTCCGGATCCAGCCCGCAGGCCACATAGGACGCCGCCACACGGCGAATATTCTGCCGCAATTCTTCTGGATCCTGCCGCACAGTAATCGCATGCAAATCCACAATGCAGAAAAAACTCTCGTAGGAATGCTGCAAGGCAATCCACTGCTGAATCGCACCGAGGTAATTTCCTAAATGCAGATCACCAGACGGTTGAATTCCTGAAAATGCACGTTGGTTCATAGAGAGTTGTTCAACAGAATCGTTTTACTCTTCCCTCTGCAGCTGGTATTCCTTGTTGACCTTGTAGGTGAACACCTTCTTTTGATTCTTGTTACGTAAGATGAGTTTCTTGTCGTTTTTCTTTGTTTTGTTGACACGCACATTCTTTGAAGCAAACTCTACGGAGTCTTTCTTTTTGAGTTGTTCATCATCAAGGTTGATTTTGACGATTGTCAGTTTTCCGTTCTTCTTCTTTTTGCCTTTCTTCATGGTGATGACGGCTTCTGTGGAATCGTCTTCACGAAGGTCGAGGAGTTTGAGAGAACGGTTGGGGAATGGTTTCTTTTTTGAAAGGGTCACGGTATCA
>SBBP01000040.1 GCA_005239655.1 Candidatus Microgenomatus auricola
CGTGATCGGTTGTTTGCAGTTCTTCGCCCAGAGGAGTATGGATGGGATCGTTACAGAGAGAATCAGCCTTTGACCGAAACAGAAATCGAGCACTTTTTGGAGTACGACGGCCTCATGGTCGGCAGCGCTTCAACATTCTCGAATGTCATGCACACGCGAGACTATTTTTCTGCAGAGCGCTGGCCAGCGGTGCGACAAGGTATTGATCTGTATACGGACATCGGCATGCTTCCGCAGACTACTCGATCAACAGGGTGGCTTGAAATTTTCGCACATGCCACTGACCTCGAATGTCAACCAGTGCATCATTTTTTACAGCATGCTGCCGCCCAATCCGCTGTGTACGTTAGTCGTGGTGATTCGCGGTGTCATACCCCCACCCGAACTGCGGAGTCGGTAGCGAATCTCTACACATGTCATGCGCTCTGTGAAAAATATTTCCGCACGGACACACAGTTCATGATGAATGTGGCAGGGCTAACGGAACCGCAGCAGATTATTGTGCAACGTTGGCTCGACGGTACACTGACAACAGAAGAATTTGCCTACGAGGACACTCCGTTGATCGAAGGAGAGTTGATTCGGCTCAGTCACCACTTGCGGCACGCGAGTTACGATAATAGCCGGTGGTTGGAGGTGCTTTGTACACTCTCCACACAGCAGAAGCATAGTTTTTTGTTCTTAGCCAATAAGCTCACGTTGCCCGATCACGAGAACGCCGATGAGCAGTTTGCTGCACTTGCACGTGGCAGTGATGCTGCTGCGATCGTTGCGTTTGTTGATGAGATGGGCTTTGAACGTGTTCCGATTTCCTGCGTACGCAAAATGATGCAGCACCCCGAGTGTCGTGGATTATTTTTCTACATTCGCACAGATAGAATTTCCCCCGATCGTATTGAAGCAGCGATCGATCAGTTCGTTGCACTTCGTGCTGCAGGGCTGTCCACGGCGTTTGATCTTTCTGCTCCCGATGCGTCGTCAGCGATTATGGAATATACTGACGGCTCACAAGGTAATCTCAACACATTTCTCGCTTGGAATCCACAGAAGTTGGTCGCCATTGCGAACAGTATTGCGGAGCGCAATTTTGGCGTGAGCTTTGTCAGGATTCTGCACTTACCACATGAAGAAAGCCTTGAGGAACTCGAGCGAAGAGTCGCCTTTGCGCATGTGCAAAACAGCAAGTACATCCCTGGCTATGGGGATGTCCCGGAAGCAGCAAAGGTTGCAGAGGCAGAGGATCGTATGCGCGTGGTACGAGCATTGGATGGTGTCGCTATTGATAATACGGTGAGCAGTAAGGTCCTTAACCTTTCGTCTGTTGCGTGGGGACATTTACATCAGCGGCCAGAAGTGTTGCGATTGTTTTTGACCGGCGGAAGTTGGAGTTGTCCTGATGCTGTGACGACTATCCCAGATTCTCTGCTCACACAACCCGAACTGTGGGCACACACCTTTCCTGGGGAGCTATGGAAAGACCCGACGCGTTTGCAAAGGGCCGTTGATGTTGCGAATCGTTTGAGCACAGCGGGTGTTCAACTGCCACATTCAAGCGAAGCTCCGTCGTTAGTGCAGATCGCTCATGCGTTTGCGGTTTCGCCGTGGCTCTTTGATCCTGACGGGTTGGCAGTGTTACGTATTATTGGAATTGCGTGGGTTGAACCGTGCGCACAGTTGACGCACGAGCAGTGGCAGCGTATTCAGCCATGGCTGAATGAGTACAAGCTCCATCTCAGCGAAGCAGAAGAATTTTTCTCGTCGATCGAATCGGGAGTAACGATCCTTCCGGATGTACAGCGAGACGAATTGGCTGAGGCGATCGGTCGCCCTATCCCGTTGGATCTGGCAAAAGAGATTGGAAAGCGTTTGTCGGGCGGCGAGTCATTGACTGACATTATTCACCAATATGATTCTGGTGATGACTGGACGTGGAAAAGACTTCGTGAAGAAACTCTGCAACGTCGTGTCGCTGTACATGCTCCGCATCTTGCTGTCCGTGCCCACTCTTCGGTAAAAAGTTTACTTGCCATTGAGGCTATACCCACTGCCTCGCTGCAACGCATGGATGCGTTCGTCGATGGCGATGGTTACTATTCGCAGCTTGGTGGAGAGACGGCAGAGGATGCTCTGAACCGTTTGCGACAGATCGCAGAACATCCAAATAGCGAAGTGGTGTTATCGTTTGAGCAGGCGCACAATGGCCTGATCTTTTATTTGTTGCAAGAGACGCCCGAACGGGTTGAACAATTTTGTAGTCGGTTAACGCCGCGCATGATCGAAGACTATCGTGCATTACCAGAGTACCTGTATCTTAAAAAAACAGATGTCGTTGATTTTTTTCTTGATCCGGCTGCTCCGCATGTTGCGGAGAGTGCAGCGGAATTCAAAGAGTTGTATGGAGGTGATTTTCGCACGAGTGCATATAGTGTTCTTCTCACGGATCCAAACGTCGACATTCATGAATTGCGGGCAGCGGCTGCGGGTAGCTTGCTGCCTCTCACGCTTGAACAGATGCAAGGGCTTTCGGTTGTGTCTTCTGGATCGCGTCTTGCGGCACTGCAGAGAGGGCGAGGCTTCCTTGGCGAACACCATGCTGTGCCGTTTCGTGATGCTCTTCCGTTGCTCTCCGGTCTATCGCATGAACTCGCGATGGATGTAGTGCGCGAGAGCGGCCGGCATGCATTCGGTTGGGATATCGCCGAGCATCGTGCAGAATGCGCTGAGCTGGGCTTCGGTGTCGATGACTTTAAGCAGCTGCTCAACGTTTTATATGCAGGTAGTAAAGATCGATGGGAAAACATTCCTGTAGCTGCCCATAACGAACCGTTGTTTTGGGCAGTTGTTTTGGAGGATGACCCGTTGGTGTTTCAAAAAAAGTATCGTGCTTTGCCGGCAACGTGTATACCCACAGAGTCTGTTGCGTGTGCGGTGGGGTACTTCGACCGCACTTCGCTCTACGATGCTGCGGTTTTCAAACAGTACCGTGAACTGTTTGTAGGCGATGGGGCCGCTGCAGCGGATACATACATTGGTGGTTTGCGTGACCATGCAAAAGGTCTGATTGGGCCAGAACTGCCGCTGGCACAGCGAGAGCAGTCGGAGTACCGCTACATGGTGAAACTTGTCTTTCCAGACGGGAACTATTCCAATTATGAAATCAATCTCGCGTGCGGAGATCGGCTGGAGCATGTGAACGGCTATCAATTCAAGCGTGAAGGGTATCCGGTTGTGCTCACCGGGTTGCTGGGGTACCAGTTGCAGACCGGAGCGCAAGATGATCTCGATTTGTACAAATCGTATGAACGACGCCTCTCCGGCATTCGTGCATTCATCGCCAGTCGTGGTCCTGATAATGCGTCGTTGCAGAAAACGTTTCAGGAAAAAGTGGATGGATTATTTGCGCAGCACGCGCATGAGCAGTTTCGGGATCTCGAAGGACTCAACGCAAAAGAAAAGATGCTCGTGTTGTTTATCAGCGAGGCCACCCGTAAAGCGGGCACAAAAACACATCGCCCGAATGCCAGCATCCTTGATTTGGTAGTGGAGTATAAATATGCATTTCACGAGAACCTCGAAGCCTATGTGCAGCGCAGCGCGCACGATGTGACACAGTACAAAGAAGAAGTGAGCCAGCGTTTTGTGCTGTGGAGTGAACTCGCTACGATTTATGGAGAGAATGTGAAGCATGTGTTGCGGCATAACATTTTTGAGGATCTGGCACAGAGCGGCGGACACTATGCTGCGATTGTTGAGCGGTTTGGCGCGATTGTTGGTGCAACGCGTGAAGAACCGGCATTGAGCGCGAAACAAGTCATTCGCGTGCGTGCGACATTTGAGAATGAGCGTATTCCTGCGGAGCGAAAGCTCCATGTCTTGAAAGGGCAGGTGTTGAATATGTTTGGAACGAATCTGGTGTTTGAATCCGGTGAGCAGCGCGATGCATTCAACGAGGAGGTCAACGGTATTGTAGACCGCATCCGAGATACATTGGACGAGGATCATTTCATGGCTGTGGTTCCGGAGTTGTTTGCCGTGCGCAATCGCTATCGATTTGGCATCAATGCAAAATTAGAAGAGTTGTTTACTCTGGACTACAATGCGCTCACCCGCGAGATTGCCAAATTTGAAGAGCGTATAGAAACCGAGGACAAAGAGACGCGCATGGGTGGTGCAAAAGACAAGCACGTGAAGAAGTCTGCAAAGAAGCGTCGCATTCGTGGGCATTTCACAAAGACGCAGGAAACGGCTAATGCCCGCATGGGTGCCTACTTATGTATTGCCGGTGATCAGGGGATGTGGCGCAACGAGAATTACTTTGAGTTTGTGGTTCAAGATGAAGACACGGGGAGATGCGTTGGGCTTGCGATGCTGTTGCGCATTGAGGCTGGTGATGGCAAACGGTATCTCTGGTTTGGTCCAAATCCGTTTGAAAGTTTTCTCACTCAAGTGAGTGCGGAGAAAGCATTTGATCATCAGTACGACTCGGTTGCGGAGTTTGCTGCAGCCAATGGGTTTGACGGAGTTGTGGTTCCAGGCGACGAAGGTCAGATTTTAGGAGGGTGCACAAACCGTGGTGGCACGTTTCCAGACCTCATCAAGGCCAAGCGTTTGCGGGACCGTAAAGGAAACCTGCGTGTTGTCGACTTTGGGCAGCGGCATCAGCTGGGCGGCGGCTACGGGTACACCTCTGGTGCATTGATTTGGGAGCGGGCTCAACAGTAAACCGACGTTGAAGAGAGCAGGTCTCATTGGGTTGACAATTTTTTGTGTTGATGTATGCTGTATTATATCTTAATACACTACATACGCCACCCCGTATGCGATCCATCCTCACCATGAGTCTTCCTGTTGACGTGCGAAAGAAAATCGACGCCATTGCGAAACGTGAACACCTTCCTCGCAGCCAGGTGGTGCAGTTGGCATTGAACGATTTTCTCTTCAAATACGAATTCAGGCGGCTTCGTTCACGTATGATTCCGCGTGCGCAGAAACAGGGAATCTACACGGACGAGGATGTGTTTGATCGTGTTTCATGAAAGTCGTTCTGGATACCAATGTACTGATCGCTGCATACATTGCTCAGGGGCATTGTGCAGACGTTTTTGAGCAAGTTATTGCAGAACATACGCTTGTGACTTCTGAATTCATTTTGAAAGAGTTGGACCACAATCTGCAAAAAAAATTTAGGTATACCCTTCAAGAAGTGCAAGTCATTTCGTCTTTTTTGACTACTCACAGTCTTGTTCTTCAGAATGTCCCGCCACTCACGAAGCGAGTTTCACGAGACCGCTCGGATGATCATATTCTTGCAGCTGCGTATGAAGCAAAGTGTGACCTACTGGTCACTGGTGATTTAGATTTGCGTGTTTTGAAATTTTTTCGAGGCATTCCAATCATCCCCCCGCGAGAGTTTTGGAAATTTTCAGGAAAAAAATGAGGTTTTCTCGTTTTTACCCCCTGTGCACAACTCTGTGGAAAATGTGGGTAACCCATTGGGGAGAATTTTGTCAAATTTCACTTGCAAAAGTTTGATTATTCGTTCTTTGCGAATATTAGCCATTTTTTTAGTGCATAACTTCTCTTGACAAAAAAACCATAAAATCTTGACAGGATGAGCAAAAGCGCGTAAACTGTCTTGGTCTGCACACAAGCACTATTCTCGTTTTTCGGCCATATTTTTCATTAAGACAGCAGAAAAACAGTGCATTATCACTGCTCCCGCAGTACGAACTTGTAACAGCTATTGGTAAAAGCACCTAGCTGTTTTTGTGTCTGCACGGAGTTTTTCGGCTGCGACCTTCGCATCGCCTTCCTTACATCACATATATCAACTTACCCTTGGATCTGCCTATGCCACACACCACAAC
>SBBP01000162.1 GCA_005239655.1 Candidatus Microgenomatus auricola
GGAGGTTCGTCAGATTTCAACAGAGGTCGACTCTGCGTTGGTGACTACGCCTGCCATGCAGGAGTTTTTTGACGCCATGATTGAAGCGATGATTCGCTATGATGGGATTGGCATTGCAGCACCGCAACTTGGTTCGACGACGCGAGTCATCGTGATTGCAAAGGAGTATGCCGGCGTAGAGCAGCATCAGGTGCTGGTGAATCCTCGCCTCGTTTCGACAGCAGAAAAAACAGCTGTTGTGGAGCAAGGATGCCTATCGGTTCCCGGAGTGTTTGGACCAGTTGAGCGACCATCAAAAGTGCGTGTGAAGGCGTTGACGCGTGAAGGGAAGCCGATTGATATCAAGGCAAAAGGGATGTACGCCTGTATTTTGCAACACGAAATCGATCACTTGAACGGTGTGTTGTTTATCGATAAGGCAGAGTACACTGTTGAACAACCACAGAGCGAGCGGCTGAGCAAAAAACTGTCGAAGGCGCCATGAAGAATACGCGGGTTGTATTTTTTGGAACTCCCGATCTCGCAGTGACGACGCTGGAGCGATTGATCGCAGAAACCACTGTCGTGGCGTGCGTGACCCAGCCAGACAAGCCAAAGGGCCGCACACAGGAGCTTTCCCCTTCTCCGGTCAAACAAACTGCTCTACAGTACGGCATCAAAGTTCTACAACCGAAGACGCTCAAGCGCGAAAAACCGTCCGGTGCACTGTTTTATGAACAGTGCGTGGCGATGCAGCCCGATGTTGCCGTGGTTGTTGCCTATGGAAAAATTATTCCCGAAGAGTATCTCTCTGTCCCTCGATTTGGTTTTGTGAACATCCATCCTTCTCTTTTGCCACAATTGCGCGGGCCATCGCCAATCAATTTCGCTATTTGGAACGGCGTACCGAAGACGGGCGTCACCATTATGCAGCTTGATGCGGGAATGGATAGTGGGCCAATTCTTGGCTCGACAGAGATTCATCTTGCATCTGACGAAACCGCTGAAACTCTCACCGATCGTGTGAAGTTGGTTGGCGCTGACCTGCTCATGGATGTCCTGCCAAAATTTTTAGATGGCCGCATTCAACCACAGCCACAGGATCATGCTCAAGCGACATACAGTCGTCTCATCACCACTGCTGATGGTCAGATTGATTGGTCCTGCACTGCCGAACAGGTTGATCGTCAAATTCGTGCCTTGACGCCATGGCCTGGTTGCTATGCGTTTTGCAATGAAAAGCGTGTCAAGATTTTGCAGGCTCATCCTGCAGATGGACAGTTGATCATTGATCGTGTCCAACCTGAGGGGAAAAAACCGATGGCATATGCGGATTTCCTACGTGGCCACCCGAGCTGTGCGCACTTTTTTCGTTGTGTAGAATCCTAGGTATTTCCCGAGCATCAGCCGGGTTTGTGCATCAATCGCCGGTATTGATCCAAATACAATCAGCACAACCGGCAGAAGAATCCACTGCGCAATCATGACAAAGAGTTTAAGTAGGCGATTCCCTGGAATGGTTGTTGGCAACAGGTAAACATTGAGGACTGCGGAAACGAAGATACCAACCATGGTTATGCGCATGAGCCACTGGAGCACATATGGAGCGGTTTGAGCGATGACCGTTGCTTTTTCCACGTCGGCCGCTAGCCAGAGCGGAAGATACCCTAACACGGTAATGAGAATCGGAGCAGTTGCCCATGAGTACATCCCTTCAGCGAGGTTGAATACCAAATGCCACTTGCGCGGCCCCAGGTTTGCTTTCCAAAAATGCCACAGCATGAATGGGAAATGCTCGCTCCCCCATGCCCACCGACGTTGTTGACGATAGAGGTTTTTGGCGGTCTGGAAGAGTGTGCCGGCATGGGCGGTATGCATCGAGACGGGAACGTACATCGGTGTGACCTCGTAGTCGCCGTCGTAGTGAATGAAGCATTGCAAAAAGATGCGTGAATCTTCGGTGACGACATCATTTTGCCAAAAACCGACGTCGACGAGTGCACGAAGGCTCATGCTATGCGATGAAAAGGTCCATAGTGGTTTTGGTCGTGCCAGTTCAGCCATGAGCCAGAAGGTTGTTGAATTCGCAACGACACGGCTGAACGATGGCGATTCCCAGACGTTATTGTTATACAACGCCATTGGTTGATAGCTTGATCGTGTGGGCCGTGGATGCTTCAGGTAGACGTTGGCGAGGTAGGAAAAATATTCGGGGTGCACAACCGTATCTGAGTCAAACGATGAAACGATGACATCATCGTAGTTCCATCCTTCTGTATCTACGAGTGTTTGTGCCTGACGACCGGCGTAGTGTAAGTTTGCACCCTTTGCTGCAATTTCACCGGGGATATCTTTTGGGTGCACGGTGATGAGAAAACGATAAAATGTCTTTCCAAATTCACGCTCCAGTTCTGCGGCCAGTGGCTCGAACGATTCGCGTTCTCGTTCTTCGCCTGCTAAGACGACAACCATTTTGTCCTTCGGGTAGGTTGATTCTGCAAGTGCGCGGAATGTGTGCCGGAGGACATCACTCTGCTCGTTGAGCGTTGGTATAAAAATGAGGTGATGGATACGCTGCCAGTTCGGAATCGTGCGTACGCTTTCCATCCACGGGACATCTTTTTCACTCTGGTAACGGCGCCACGATGAAAAGAGGTAAATAATGAAATAGAAAACGCGGAGGAACCAGTAGAGATCGAACACAATCGCAAAATAGACCATCCACAGCGGGCGGATAAAGGAGAGGCTGATCACAATTGCAAACGTCGTCCAAATGCAGATTCCTGGAATCATCTCAAGGAAACGGTACTTTCGATATGGGCTCAGCCTCATATCGACGGTTTTGGATGTCGGTGACGATTGATCAGCGCAACCACAATGCACGCAAGGGCAATTCCAACGCCCACTACACCAGGGACAAGAAATGGGTCGAAGAACTGCGATGTATATGTGGTGACGAATCCTCGAACCAAGCCATGCATACTGCTCGGTATGGTTGCGAGTTTTTCGTCGAGGAATGGTGGAACGAAAATATCATCAACGAAACTGAACACAAGAAAGATGACTCCTGGGAAGAATGTGCCCGCTGCTGCCCAGCGCAAGATATGGCGGTTGTGACTGGCGTTGATGACCAAGAGCATCACGAACGCGATTACACAAAGTGCAGCGAGTGCCGGTAGAACACGGTGGACACCCGTCATCACCTGTTGAGCACGCAGGAGTTGAGGTGGAGTACTCGCGTTGAGGAGCTCCTTTTCTTCTGCTGTGAGGTCACTGGAGTAGCGTTTGAGAAGGAACGGGTTGTTTGGATCAGACGTCGTTTCTTCGACGGACACGCTTGGCAGGAGGAACTGTGCGAGATTGATCTGTGATGGAACGGCTGCCGCAATGAGCACGGGATTGAATTCCTCTTCACCGACATCAAAAGTATATCCTGCTAGTGCAGTGAGGAATTGTTGTTTTGGTTCGACCAATGAAATGACCAGATTGAGGTCGCCAAGGTTTGTCCCAGTGGTTCGTAGTCGAAAGGCTTCCGTGACCAGCTGTGTCACACTGGCTTCTATCCATGCTGGGCTGAAGGTACTGGTCGCGAGCGTGATCACCTCTTCACGCGGCAGAAGTAAAAATCCTGTTTCTTGCAGAAGATCAGTGGTGATGAGTTCGTCCGCGAGTGTGGGGACAATCGTTGAGAACAGGGCGGCCTGGTCTGCGGCGCGCAACAGTGGCTGTGGTTGCAGAAGAGAGGAATCGACACGGTACATCAGTGCGGTGATTGGCAGTGCAATTGTGCAGACGATCGTGAGCAAAATACTGAACACCGTTTTCATAGATTTCTGTTATTCGTATTCGACAGTGATGTGTGGCGGCACAATTTCAACCCATGTGTTCCCTTGTACAAGTGGTAATGGCTGTCCATGGTCAGTGAAAAAAAGTGTTCGGCTGCTCCGGTTGTCCTTTTTCCATCTCCCTGTGTAGACCTGGCCGTCGTGGAACACTTCGACTGCGCCCTCACCAGTGACAGGCCAATTGATTCTTCCTTTTCCCGCAATTGGTATTCCGTCGCCCACATGCTGAACGATCACGTTTTTTGCGCTGATCACCTCACCGTTGACGGCATCGGTTTGTATGACGCCCCCATTTTTGCGCTCAAAGGTATTCTGTTCGGCGTTGTACGTATATTCTACGTCATAGCTGCGTCCAAATCCAATTTTCACTGTGGACACGCCCAGTGCTGAGTCGGCAGAGGCTCGCTGCGATTCTTCAATTGGCTCCTGAAATGTCCATGGTGTAAATGACGGTGCCTCCTCTCGTGTCCAGCCATGATTGTCTACTGCCGCATTGAGGTTGTCGGTTGAAGTAAAGAGGTTGTGTGGGGCGAAGAAACCGCTGTCACGCCAAAAATAGCGATATTCGATGAGTGCGTCCACCCGTCTCAGGCGCAAGTTCTCGAGCGCGGCGAGAGCGGTGTCACTGCCGCCAGCATGGACGTAGGCACAGTTGAGTTCAGCTGTAAATTCAAGATAGGTATCACGAGCAGAACGGATGGGACCAACTCGATCACTGTGTTCACCGCCATAGACTGCCATGAGGCGTGTAATACCTCCCTCAACAATCACTTCATAGACGACCAGAGCGCGGGAAAGTCCGGATTGCGGGCGCACTCCTCCGAACGCCGCGTTCTCAATCATCACGCATTGCGGTACGTTGTTTGCATCTTCGGTAGATACGATCATTCCGTCTAAACGTCGTGCGGCAGTTGTTGGTTTTGCAGATTTTTTTTGCGATTTTTTGCTCTCGTCACGTTCATCATCAGTAGCGGGTAATTCACTCTGTGGTGAAGCGTGCACTGTTGTCACGCGTTTTGGCAGGGAGATTGCGATGACCACTGCGGAGGTTCCGAGGAGCAGCACAGCTCCAGCAATCACGAGCAGCATATGGAGCTGATGTTGCGTGCAGGTCACACGATGTGTGTGCACAATGAAGCTGAGCCTTCCGTCCTTTCGTTTTTTGATGCGCAACTTTGACAGCCAATTCATGAGGAGTACTCAACTGAACGATCCGTCGGAATCACTTCGATCCAAATATTGCCGGGGATGAACTGCATTTCCTGTCCAGTGTCATCAAAAAAGCGCGTTCGTTCTTCGCCGGTTTCCTTTTTCCACTCCCCTTTTACAGTCTGTCCATCACGAAAGAGAATGGCGTCACCGCTTCCAGTGGTTTCCATACGCAGACGCCCGCTGGAAGCTTCCAAAAGACTCGTATCAACAAATTGTACAACAACATTCCTCACATGAATCTGTTCACCCGTGAGTTCATCCACATGCGGATCGCCGCCATTCATACGATTGTACCAATTGTGTTCTGCGTCGTAGAGGTAGTCCACTGCATACGAGCTACTTGAAAACTGTAGTGAAATTCGTTTTTCCTCTGTCGGACGGATTTTCTTTTTTGACTCTTTTTTGAACGTCCATCCATCGTATTCACCAAATGCATCAGCGCGGTCACGGTCACGCGCGCCGAAGAGCAGCAGTTCTGACGAAGTGAACAAGCCGTGTTCTCGTGGTGTGATATCGGGGTCTCTCCAAAAGTTTGCTGCCGCTCCACCGATTTGATTCAGGTCGACCACAGCGGTTGTGTTGTAGAGTTGCTGCAGCGCCTGCGGGCTTCCTCCGGCATGTGCGTAGAGACAGTGATATTCTTCTGCCCAGTCGACATAGTACGGCCGCGCTGAACGCACGGGACCAATCTTTTCGAGTTGATCTCCGCTGGCGTAGACGGCCATGAATCGCGTAATACCGCCCTCAGCCAGTGCTTCGTAGACCACATTGGCGGATTGCAAACCGGCTTGTGGTCGAGTGATCGAGAGGTTTTCAATCATCACACAGGTAGGAAAAATATTTTCTTTTCCGAGTGCGACAGAGACGCCATCAATCACTCGTGGAAGTGTTGGTGCGGTTGCTGTGTTGGTGTTGATCACCAGCGTGACAATATCTGTATTGGTATTCGTATTGACCGGCGCGGGTGTGCGTTTGCTCCAGAAGAGGCTACTGATGAGTGCACCGAGCAGGATCACAACGACCACAACCATGACGATCAACTGTGCTCGTCGGTTTTCCTTGAATGACCACAAGATTTTTTTCAGGTGGTCTTTCCAGTTGCGTTGTTCTCCCATACACCTCCTCTGCCCAGTGCTATTTCTTTTCGCTTGTGGGTTCACCAGCCGCTGCTTCCTTTTCTCTCTGTTCTGCCTCTTTTTCCGCTGCTCCACTCACTTCAACCGCCTGCACATTTTCGACGACAGTTTCCTCTAATGCCTTCAATTCTTCCTCCGAACGTGGAGCGGTCACCAGCACAATGGTTTCGTTCGCATCATGGAGCACGGTGACTCCGTTTGGTATTGTGATACCACTGATTCGAATGTTGTCGTTGAATTGGTGTAGCGTAGTGATGTCGATCGTAATCGTATGGGGAAGATCAGCGGGCAGACACTCAATTTTAATGTGTGTGAGATTTTTCACAAGAATTCCGCCCAGCTCTTTCACGGCTGGTGCAATTCCCTCAAATACGAGTTCGACTTCAGCAGTGATTTTTTCAGACATGTTGACTTGATAAAAATCAATGTGTGTGAAGGCGTTACTGACGGGATCACGCTGGATATCGTGAATGATCACCTTGATTGGTTTTTCCTCACCTATGATCATATCAACAAGAGAACTTTCTCCAGCAGCCTTGTAGAGTTTGCTAAAAGGATTGACTGCCACCATAAGTGATTGTGGCGTCACATTGTGGCCGTAGACAACAGCCGGGATCATGCCTTTGGCGCGAAGCCTTTCAACACTGTTGCGGCCGACGGCTGTACGTTGTGCGCAATGGATTGTAAACAGTTCTGTCATAAAAGAAAAAATATCATTCTTGTTTTATGTGATGTGTAAAGTAACGCGTTGACTGTTTTTCATTGAGCCGTTCGTGCAGTGAGAGTATATCGTTTTCCGTCGGCGATGACGTTGACCAGAATTTTTCAATCTCAGCACGTTGAAGGTCTGTACACACTCCAACAGAGGTGTGTACAACGCCATGGCCGACCATGAGCGTGAACACTGGCGTTCGGCACGAGGCGCACAAGCCATAGGCGAGTGTCATTGTTCCACGTGAACGCAGCAGTTGCTCTGCCGTGTGCATGACCGTATTCTGGCAAGAGGGGCAGACCCCAACAATCGGCTCTGATTGTTCTCCTGATGATGGCGATGGTTCAGAGTAGTGGTCTTCTACTGTCATAGGGGTGAAAAAACATGCTGGAATAACATACAATAACTATGGGAAGCTGTCAATAATCGGTTTTGCGTGCTTCCTTTTGAAATGCGGGTGCGTGTTGAGTCGTGCCTATTCGGTGGCAGATTCCAAAAAGAATCATAGTCGCAATGCAGGATGAGCCCCCAGTGCTCACCAGTGGAAGTGGCAAACCGGTGATCGGCATAATACCCATATTCATTCCAATGACCAAAAAGCTTTGTGTCACGAGGTAGCTCAGCGAGCCAAACAGAAAGACGAACGCAAATGGATCTCGAGTCAGTTGGATTGACTTCCAGAGTTTCCATGTGATGACTCCTAGTGTGACGATGACGACGACTGCTCCAATAAAGCCTAGCTCTTCCGCGATCACGGCGAACACAAAATCAGAAGATGCTTCGGGGAGAAAATGTAATTGACTTTGTGTGCCTAAACCCAGTCCCCTGCCCCAGAATTCACCAGAGCCGACAGCTACGATCGACTGGGTCATGTTGTAGCCTGACCCTAAGGGGTCTACACTCGGATCAATAAAAGTGAGGAGACGCTCTTTTTGGTAGGGTTCGAAAAAGAAGAGCCACCCGAATACACTGGTCACTGCGACCGCGGTCACGACGAGCGCAATGAACCACCGCGGAGCCCGCAAGAATACAATCATGCTCAGCCATACAACAAGCAGAATGAGTGAAGAGCCGAGGTCCGGTTGCAGTAAGATGAGCATGCAGAGGATTGCAGTACCTAGTCCAGTCAGGAAAAAAAAGCGCAAGCGATCGCGTTGATCAGCGTCCTCACGAAACTGTACAGCAAGCCACATGATGAAAAGAATTTTTACAAATTCGACTGGCTGCAGAGAAAATGCACCAAACGTGAACCATCCTGTTGTCCCCTTGATTTCAGTCCCAAAGAGGAGTACGCCAACGAGCAAGACGGCTGCGAGGCCAAAGGAAATCATTGGGCGAATCTTGAAGAGTCGATAGTCGAGCACAGACAACACTCCAAACAGCACCATTCCAATGATCACGAATGTGAGTTGCTTATAGAATGCAGAGAGTGCGCTGCCGTCTTGATTGACTGAAATACTATACTGAATCACCAGCCCAATGCTAAGAAGCAGAATGACTGGCCCAACAAACCACCAGTCGATACGACCAACAGCAGACCGGCTCTTCTGAACGATGCCGTGCATACACTACTGGCGACTACGGATGATACGATTTTCAGTCAATTGATCGATGTTGACATAAATCGTTGGTTGCAATCCCGTTGGAAGTCGCAGTGGCCATCGGAATGTCAGTGATCGCGATTCCTCAGTCACAATTTCATCGAGCGTCACACTGCCAATGCCGTGGATATCGCCATTGTCATCGTGGAGGAGGACCACGACTTGTGCTTCACGAAATCCGTAGACACTTTTATTTTGTATCGTAAACGTGAGTTCAGTTCTCAACGGAATGTCTTCTGCCGCAGATTGGACGTACGCGTAGTGAGCATTGCTGAAGATCCACTCTGTTGTCGGCAAGTTGCTCGTGTCAACAAATTTTTTCCACTGCACATCATGGATCTCGACGCGAATGGCCGGCGCCTCAGCTCCACTGAATGGGATCGACTGTTTTGTGATGTATTTCTCTTCACTTGGTGCCAGCGCCGTGGTCGCTATTCCTGTTGTTGCGCCCGCAACAGTCATTTCGTAGGTGATTTCAACCGCTGCCCAAATGTCGTTTGGGTTTTGGAGGTGGGCGACGATATCAATGCTGTGGTCGTCTCGAATCACTGCTCTGGCGCTTCGCACCACAAGCTCTTCTGGACGACGAATGGCTTGGTAGTTCACATCAGGGAGTGACAGTGCGGACAGAATGTCGTCAGTCTGTTGTATATGAGTCACCCAGATCACTGTCGTATAGAGAAACAGTCCAATGCTCGCTGCAGCAATGATACCCAGCACACTGATGAGGATTCGGTGAAGGAGCTGGCGATGTGTTGCCAACCAGTACCCGAAATCCAGCTCTCGCTTTGAAATGTGTGTTTCGCGGTTGGGAAGTTCGGCCATGTCGCTAGTGTAGCATTGTTGTCTTTCCGATTCAATTGTGGTAGAGTAGTCTTAGTTTCTACGAAAAGAAAAAATACAAATAATATACACATATGTATAACACAAGCGTTGACATCATGTACGGTGCGCTTACGATTGCCATTTTTGTCTTCACCGGATTCTTGGTGTGGATGATGTATTATGCGGTCCAGATTTTGAAGCAAGGGAATGAAGTGATTCGTGATATTCGAGACAAAGTTGCAGAATTTGAGCAGGCAATTTCGAGCATTAAAGAAAAGGTCGTGAGCTCCGCAACTTCAATTTCATTTATTGCGTCACAGATCGGTTCGGTTGTGGAC
>SBBP01000168.1 GCA_005239655.1 Candidatus Microgenomatus auricola
CAATTTATTGTTGCCAACTTTGCAAACGCCGATATGGTTGGTCATACCGGTAATTTAACGGCAGCAATCCAAGCGGTTGAAGAAACGGATAGTGCTGTAGGGAAGGTTGCAGATGCGATTTTAGGAAAGAACGGAACGTTGATTGTCACTGCAGATCATGGGAATGCCGAAGAGATGGTCAATCTCCAAACCGGCGAGATTGATAAAGAGCACTCCACCAATCCTGTGCCGTTTATCATGGCCAATGCAACGCTGGCACAGCAACGCATGATGTGGCCGCCTGTACTGGATGGTGACTTGTCTCGTATGCAGCCGGTGGGTGTGCTTTCTGATGCTGCTCCGACGATTTTGCAGTTGATGGGGTTGCCCATTCCACAGGAAATGACTTCGAGAAGTTTGATTCGTTAATTGTTTTGTATGGCTCGTTCATTTGAAGTGATTACCGTCGGGAGCGCGTTGCGTGATGTGATGTTTTACACCGACGCGTTTTCGGTGGTGAACAATCCACGCCGCGATCCTGCGCGGGAGAAACTGTTGTGCATTGAGTTCGGTGCAAAAGTACGCAGCGATGATGTTCATTTTGAGTTCGGCGGTGGGGGCGCCAACAGTGCGGTGGCGTTTGCACGATTGGGTGTGCGCACGGGTGTGATGACATCAGTTGGTGACGACCTCGATGGCCGCGCGATTGTGGCGAATTTGAAAGAGCAGAGCGTCGATGTTTCACGTGTTTCTGTACACACTCGCCACCGGACGGGATTTTCATTCGTTGCAATAGATGAGCGGTCGGGTGAGCATACAGCGTTTGTGTATTACGGCGCGACACAGGATGTGCGGGTGACGAAGGACATGCTTCGGCGTATGAGCACGCAGTGGTTTTACGTTTCTTCATTGAGTAGCCGGTCCTGGAAAGCAACGCTGCGCACACTGCTGCAATCCGGTTCGCGCGTTGCCTGGAACCCAGGGGGCACCCAACTGAAAGCTGGTTTCAGCCAGCTGCGGCCGTTGTTTGCGAAGACTTCTGTGTTGATTTTGAATACCGACGAGGCGGCTGAATGCATCGCTTCCGAAGGCCAGTCGAAGCCGCGTTCGATTGTCGACATGTTGCATGCCATTCACCGGTGGGGGCCACGGATTGTGGTCATCACCGATTCACGCAACGGATCATGGGTCTCTGATAGTGAAGCTGTGCACAATATCAAAAATGTGAAGGATATACCGGTCGATACCACTGGTGCAGGGGATACCTATGGTGCGTCGTTTGTGGCTGGGCTCATTCGCTATGGGAACAACATCTCGAAGGCGATGACGTTGGCAACACTGAACGCCACGGCGAATGTGCATGTCGTGGGTGCGCAGCGTGGTCTATTGCGCTGGAGTGATTTGCCAAAAGAATTGAAAGTGGTGAAGCGACAGAGACGATGACGATTTTGTGGCAGCGTCCGCTCGTATTACAACCGCGAGCGATTCTTGAACAAGCCGGCTATCATTTTTTTGTTGACCCCAGGACCCGCAAAGAGAGTTTTGTGATGCGCTGTCGGCGTGGTTTTTACCCTCGGTATCATGTGTACGTGCGACAGTTTCAGAATGGGCATACGGAATGCGATTTGCACATCGATCAAAAGCAACACAGTGAGGAGGGATACACCGCGCACATGGGAGAGTATGATGGTGTGGTTGTCGAAGAGGAAGCTGCACGCATTATTCGCTGGTTGGAATGGGCGAGTCGTCAGTAATGTTGTGGGGTCCTGCTACCCTGCCGCTCTAACACGACTAACAACAGTCGATCAAAACCAGCCAAATCTTTTTGGATAGAAATTTTTGCATCGGGAAAGTGTTTCTGTGCGATGCGTTGCGCGGTCTCGCCGTGATCGTGGCCGATTTCCATAAACAGTGCGCAATGTGGTTTGAGCCAAATGGGCGCCTCGGCAAGAATGCATTGGATGGTGTCGTGGCTTGGAAGATTGTGTCCAGGCGTGATTGCGCCCTCAGGCTCGTGGAGCAATGCGCGACTTTCCGGTGCTGCCGTATCAATCGTTTTGAAATCACCATACGGCGGGTTGGAGACAATACAGTCGAATGAGTTGTGCAATGCACTGGGCAGTGCAGCAAACAAATCGCCTGAGTAGAACTTCACATCAGAGTGAAGTTGTTTTGCATTGCGAGACGCGACGTTGAGCGCATCGGCACTCCTATCTGTTGCAGTGACAACAGCACGGGGGATTTCGAGCGCGAGAGTGATCGCAATGCATCCTGATCCGGTACCAATATCCAGGATGCGTGGCGCGGACTGTTGATGACTATTGATCTGCTGTTTGACGGCATCGACAACCATTTCAGTTTCGGGACGGGGAACCAGAACACGCTCATCGACATAGAAATTGCGTCCGTAGAATTCCTTCTGAGCAGTGAGGTAGGCAACGGGCACACCAGTACGGCGTTGCGCAATCGCAGCTGAGAACGTTTTCTCCTCGTGGGGAGTCAATACGTATTCTGAATGTGTGGCAACGAATGTACGGTTACGCTGCAATGCAAATCCAAGCAACAATTCCGTGTCGAGTTCTGGCGTCGTCGAACAACCACGCAAGGCGTTGTTGCCGGAGCGTTGGGCTTCTCGAATAGTCATGTTATCCGTGCGTGGTCGTTTTCGCTTGCGCGCGTTCCAGCTGTTTCAGCTGGTCGGTATGGCGTAGCGCTTCAATCATTTCGCCGATGTCACCTTCCATGCGTGCCAGAATGTTGTTCCAGCTGCGCTTTATCCGGTGATCGGTAATACGGTCTTGAGGAAAATTGTATGTACGAATTTTTTCTGAACGGTCACCGGTTCCGATTTGGGATAGACGCTCCTCGGAGCGTTTTTGCCGTTCCTCGTCTTGCTTTTTCTGCAATAGACGTGCTCGTAACACCTTCATCGCTTTGCTTTTGTTTTTCTGTTGTGATTTTTCGTCTTGGCAGGTGACGATCATTCCGGTTGGCACGTGTGTGATGCGCACTGCGGAATCCGTAGTGTTCACGCTCTGTCCGCCGTGCCCGCCAGAACGAAAGACGTCGATGCGAAGATCGCTATCAGGAATTTGTAGATCGACTTCTTCTGCATCGGGCATAACGGCAACGGTGATTGTTGATGTATGCACGCGACCAGATTTTTCGGTCTCGGGTACACGTTGCACACGATGCACGCCGCTCTCATATTTAAAATCTGAATAGGCTCCCGATCCGTGCACTTCAAAAATGACTTCTTTATACCCATCCAAACCAGTACGATGTGTAGAGACAATTTCCACGTGCCAACCCTTGGATTCGGCGTACTTCGCGTAGGCGCGGAAGAGTTCGGCCGCGAACAACGTCGACTCATCGCCCCCAGCCCCCGCCCGCATTTCGACGATGATATCTTTGCTATCGTTTGGATCGTGTGGAAGCAACAACAGCTGGAGTGCATCTTCAACACGTTCTTTTTCTGCGTTGAGTTTTGCGAACTCTTCGCGTGCCATCGCTACCATTTCCGCCTCTCCATCTTCGGCAATCGTCGCTTCGGCATCATCAATTGCCGTGATCAGTGATTCCAATTTTTTCAACGCCTCCATTTTTTCTTTGTACTCGGAATACTCAATAGACACGCGCTGCAGTGCGGAAGGGTTCGCGGTGATGTCTGGCGATTGGAGTTGTTGCTCCAATTCACCAAAGCGCTGCTTGATTTGTGGAATGAGTGGGGTGATGTCCATAGGGGTATCATAGCGATAATCAAAAGTCGGGGATAGGCCCCGACGGTATTTCGCGCGAAACGTTAATTGTCGGAAAGAGCAGACTTGGCGGCTTTGAGCGCAGCTTTGGCATCTGCTTTCGCTGATTTGCCTTTGCTGTCTTTTTCAGCACGTTTTACTTTTTTGCTGACATACTTTCGGCCAGCAGAGACTTCGGCTTGTTTTTTCTTCTTCTCTTGATATTTTTCAACGCGATGCGCACTGTCAACCAGCTTCTGCTTGCCGGTGTAGAACGGATGGCATTTTGAGCAGATTTCAGTCACAATTGCTTCTTTTGTTGAGCCAGTCACAAACGTATTGCCACAGGCGCAGGTGACAGTCGCTTGGTAGTAGGTTGGGTGAATCTCAGTCTTCATAATGGTTTTCGCGTAGTGAACAACGGACAGCACTATACCAGAGGGAGAAATGAGTGTCAATAGAATGTCCTTGCGTCTTTTGTGATGCTCTGATATACTCTTTTTCGCGTTTAATCAATAGGTTTTTGCGCTAACTGTGCGGTCCTGCCGTGAAAACACGGTCCCGAGAGCAGTTGTAGAAACCCGTAAGCGAAAAGGAACACATGAAGACACCAACACTTCTTGAGATGCTGAAAAGTGGCGTACACTTTGGGCATCGTACAAGCAAATGGCACCCAAACATGGCGCCGTTTATTTTTACCACGAAACAGAACGTGCACATTATTAACTTGGAAGAAACTGAGAAGATGCTTGTCGAAGCCGCGAAGTTTGTGAACGACCTGGCTGCACACGGCAAGACGGTTCTGTTCATCGGCACCAAACGTCAGGCCGCTCCGATTATCGAAAAATATGCGAAGGCGTGCGGGATGCCGTATGTTTCTACGCGCTGGCTCGGCGGAATGCTGACGAATTTTAAACACATCAGTGGTGTCGCTCGCACACTCACGAAGTTGAAAACGCAACGCGAAACCGGTGAACTCAAGAAATACACCAAAAAGGAACAGCTGGAATTCGATCGCGAGATCGAGCGCCTCGAGAACATCGTCGGCGGTATCGAGCAGTTATTCAAAATGCCAGACGCCGTGTTCATTGTTGATCTGAAAGAAGAAAAGACAGCGCTCCGCGAAGCGACGCAAATGCATGTGCCGGTGATTGCGATGTGCGATACCAATGCCGACCCTCGCACTGTTGAACATCCGATTCCAGCAAACGATGACGCGGTGAAGTCGATTGAATTGATTGTTGGCGCACTTGCTGATGCGATTATGGATGGCAAGATGCATCCCGTAGCGCAAGAAGAAAAGAAACCAGTTGCGAAGGCGGATCCCGTGAAGGAAGAAAAGCTGGCTGCGGCTGCTGAATAGTTGTTCACATACTCCATATATGTTCATGGAAGTCATACAACAATTGCGTTCACAAACCGGTGCGGGAGTGCTTGATGTGAAAAAAGCACTCGATGAAGCAGGTGGCGATTACGACAAAGCGCTGGAGTTGCTGCGCAAACGGGGAGAAGCCATCGCACTGAAAAAAAGTGGGCGTGCAGCCAGCGAAGGGGTCATCACCTCGTATATTCACATGAATCGCATCGGTGTGCTGTTGGAACTGAACTGTGAAACGGATTTCGTTGCGCGAACAGAAGATTTTCAGCAACTCGGTAAGGATATCTGTCTGCAGATCGCGTCCATGGCCCCGCGGTGGTTGTCGCCAGAAGAAATTCCGGCAGAAGTGGTTGCAAAAGAGAAAGAGATTTACATGGCGCAGATTGAGGGCGACAAACC
>SBBP01000029.1 GCA_005239655.1 Candidatus Microgenomatus auricola
CCATCCCTCTCACCGAAAACGTGGTATGGAATGCCCGCCTATGCGAAGGATGACACGGTCGTCTGCTTCTTCCAAGCTGCGAGTAAGTTCAAAGCACGGTACGCGTCACTCGGTTTCAATGACGCTGCAAAACTCGACGAAGGAGCCATGTGGCCAACGGCTTTCGCGCTGAAAAAGTTGACCTCTGCCGAAGGGGCGAAGATCGCCGCGCTTGTGAAGAGAGCAGTGAGCTGAACTGGTGGTGTCTGCAGATGATGAGTCACGCATACTGGGAATTCAGCTTGACTTTATATTTCTCATATTTTCCGTTAACATAATAGCGAACGAGTATACCTGATACGACAAGACGGCTAAATAAGAAATACGCCCATGAATATTGAACAAAGACGCGCACTGCCGGCATCCGAGAAAGAGGCGGCAGGTGATCCGCTCGATGAAACGCGGAAGCAAGAAAAAAGTCTGCTTGAGCGACTCCGCGGAACAGAAAAATTTGTAAAAGCATTTCTGCTCTGTGTTGTTGGTACAGGATTGGCAGGAGAGCTCGCAGGGTTTAAACAAGCACAGGCAGCAGAAGGAGATAAAAATCAGACAGAAATAACAGTGCACGATCCCGATGCTCCATTGCTTGATGTCGTTTCTCAAGAGTTGCCATCGAACAGTGTAGAGAATAGACAGCAAGCAACTCGGTTAAAGGAGGCTATCGATTCTGCATCAGCAAAACCGATCCCAGAAGGAACGGTGGTGTATACTCTCGATCAATCTCAGCAGGGTGATCAATTCAACGAACAAGAAACTCCTGTGAGCGGAGCATTGCCGACTGAGAATATCGCCGTTTCCAGTTTTGTTGGTTCTTATATGGAATACAAAGGAAAACTGGGGACAGAGGACCATTCTCGAAGAGAGGTTGTTCTGTCGCAGATGGATGTTGATCTTCAACCCACCGGGAGAAGTATAGATGTCACAGGAATTGGAGATACGCCTGAACGAGCAACAGTGTCTGCCTTACAAGACGCAGCAGAATATTTTCAAGTGAATGTCCAAAGTGTGGTGTTTGATTATCAGCAAGAGCGAACGGGAGATGGCGTGACAGTCAATACAGAACATTCGTTTTCTGGTGTGAGGACAGATGCGCAATCATATATAGATTCGTATACTGTCGTAGAGCCTCCTCAACAAGTAGATGTGAATGGTCAAACATATTGGGAAGTGAAACTTCAGGTCAATCAAGGAGCCGTGCAACCATCAAACGCACAAGACACATCACACCTCTCTTTTAACACAATATGAAACAATTTATTCAAAAACAACTCACCCAAGTCATGACAGCGGCTGGCATTTCTATCCCACACCAGGAAAAATGGCTCAAAGGCATTGAGCGCCTTTCGCCTCTGAAACAACAACAACTCGTCCAGTTGTTACAATTATCCCCGGGCAAAGTAAAAGCATTTTTTGATATTGTTCTCCAGAAAGCGCACGCGATTCGGGATAAAAATGTATCACCTAATGATATTCTCAAAGCAGAGGAGAAATTTTTAGAAAAATAGCAGAAGCGAAGAATCTCTTGTATGAAAAAACTTTTTCTCCTACTCAATCGACTCACGCGCTATGCCTGGATTCCTCTCATTGCCATTGCCCTTTTAAATTTTATCCGCGGATTTATTCATGCCTTCGCGCCCGAAGGCGGGGCGCGCAGCATTGCCCATCTTGATTTAAGCACAAACACCCAAAACATTATTTTCCTGATTGCCACTATCGGCGTGCGCCAAATCGCGATCGGACTTTTCCAGCTGTTGATCGCGTTTAAAGCGCGCCATCTCATCATGTACGCCTTCCTCATCGACCTTGTTCTTCTCTTGCTTCCGCGCCTCTTCGACAAACCCCCGGCTTCGGTTTTCCCCGGAATGATTGCACATCATGTGGAATTGACGATCGTTGTGGTTGTATTGGGAAGCTTTGCGATTGTACAAATGAATCGAAGGAAAAAATAAATGACTATCACTACACAATACCAAAGACCATTATTTAAACAAAAACCACCAAGAATTCCTGGCGGTTTTTTTGTGGTGGACCCTAGCGGGCTCGAACCGCTCACCTCCGCAGTGCAAATGCGGCGCTCTACCAAATGAGCTAAGGGCCCGTGCATCACGAGCGCTGCGTAGTATACGTTTATCGGAAAATCGCGTCAAGAATGGGCGTGAATGTTCCGGTCATGATCATCAACGCCAGTAGAATGCCGGCGATGCCGAGAATTTTATAGAACGTCCACGTTCCACCGTTCCCTAACTTTTGCTCGGCCCATGATACGCGGCCAAATGTTTTCATCATCCAATCCGTACGCATCACCATAAAGGTGCCGGCGGCGATGATGAGAAGACCAACAATGTATTTCATACGCGCAAGTGTACCATAACACGCAATTTTTTCCAGTGTTATCGAACACGGCGTGATTCACGGCGGTGATGTGCTCTCCGACGTTCGGATGTTCCCTCTGCCTGTTCCTCTCGGTTCTTTATTCCATACTCCTGCGCAAACTTCTCGAGCTCGCGAACGTATTCAGTATGCCAACGCTCGTAAAAAAGCTCACTCACCACATCAACCAAATCCTGGCGAGTCATACCAAAGGCGTCGTAATCAAAATAGTCGACGACGTGTTCTGCAACGGCAGCGTCCGCCCATGTTTCTGCATCCGCAAGCAACATGTCCTGCTGCAATATTTCGTATACC
>SBBP01000111.1 GCA_005239655.1 Candidatus Microgenomatus auricola
ATCATCATGCACCCGGAAATTGTGAGAAACTATCAACTGTTGTTTGAATTTTTTTGGAGAGCAGCCGAACTGTTGAGTCCTGGTAAGAGACAAGCTCCTCAGGTCGCAGCCGCTTGAGGTTGTTCATACTCGCTCACTTCTTGTGCCACAGCCGATTCCGCATCAAGAGTTTGGAGGTAGTTTGTATTTTTCACCAGCTTACTGAACGGCACAATCGAAAATCCCTTACCAAGCATTCCACGAATTTCCGCACTGTGATCAGCCTGTTTGCCGATGACCAAGGCGAGTGGAACGTCGTTCTTTCGGAAGTCTTCGCCCGGAAAACCTGGACCGAGAATGACGTGTACAGGCACAGCCACATCCATATCGTCAAGAGCCTTTGCGACTTCTGCAAATCGATAACGGAACCCATCACTGTCTCGAAAACTATCATCAATATAGATACCGTCTTCTCGCAAACGTTGTGCAACGTCCTGTAAAAACGAGACATACTCTTCACCTCGTTTGTATACCGTTGACCGCACACCGAACGCGACATCAATGGAATCAGCAGGAAGCACTTGCACATTCGAAAAATCTCCGACTAGTACACCGTCCGGATAGGCATCGATACACGAAAACAAGTTCCCCTCGCGCGCCTCGGGTGAAAGGTATTTCGTCATATCATGTCGCAAAGCCGCAATTGCTTTTTGTACGGCAGTGGACTGATCAGCCAACCGCACTTTGTACGGGTAGATCACCGTACCCTGACGATCTCGCGAACTGATCGTCGTCGGCACACTATCCGCTACTGCCAACTTTTGTTGGATGCGATCATAGTGTCGAGTAAGCGCGTTAACGTCATGCTGAATATCACGACGGATGGTTTCGTCATACGCAAAGTGATCGGCTCCTGTTTCACCGTCTGCGATCACCGTCACTTTGTAGAGAAAATCTCCAAGCACACGCAGGTCTTCTGGTGTCAGTGGTTCTCCGATTTCAGCAGCCAG
The DNA here is from genome assembly GCA_005239655.1 of Candidatus Microgenomatus auricola. Lineage (GTDB taxonomy): Bacteria > Patescibacteriota > Patescibacteriia > UBA9570 > XYC2-FULL-38-9 > Microgenomatus_B > Microgenomatus_B auricola_A. Next base: position 990 of record SBBP01000111.1, read on the forward strand.
CTCCTGCGCATTCAACATGCGTGTGCACACCTCTCCCAGTGAGTAGTACAGTGTATCCGCGATTGCAAAATCTTGATATGAGTCGGTAACCTCTGCAGCGGCAGAGCGTTCGCGCTTTGCTAGTCCATTTCCCGGTCCGAATTCGAGCAAGACTTTTTTCTTCCCGTTCACTGCGTGTGCTTTCAAAAAATCGATTACGGAAAACCCGAAGCGGCGACGGTATTCGTCAAGGCTGCGGTCCACGCGCCAGTGAATTTCAGGGATCGGTTGTAAGTGGCCCATGCGTTGTAGCAGCTTCAGATGCATTTCCTGCACACTCGCATCTGCAGGGCCGCGGAGACGATCGGCGTATTCTTTTACTGTCGTGACTCGATCATTTTTTTTTGGCTCTTGTAAGGAATATGCGATGCGCTTGAGCATCACGCGATTGAGCAACGCTCCTGTGTCCTCGCCGTGCAACTCAGCAACAATCTCCCGCATCTGTTGAAGGGCATGCTGCCCGTCTTCAGAAATGGCCAGCGTTCGTTGAATTTCACTCAGCACATCTCCCAAACGTTGAACGACGGCCACCTGCCCAACCGCTTCTGGTATGTCTTGTCGCTTCGTCAGATCACGCGCGGCATCAATCATGTGATCGACTGCGGAACCGTACGTGGTCAAGGTGGTGAAGAAATTCTCATGTACTTCTTGCGGCAAGCGTTCGAGTACCTGCTCGGTTGTAGACAGAAGTTGATTACAATATGCGCTATCGTACGCACCGGCCAAAAACCCGCTGAGAAAGGACTGCCGTGCAGCAGACTCCATTCGTTCGAGTAAGTGACCGAGCCGTGCATACGTCTGTTGATCTGCGTGTGATAGAAAATCCAAAAACGCGATTTGGGAACGCAACGGCACTTCTGTAATGCGAATGCCGAGTTGTGCTGCAATGGCTTCTTGCACTTCAGAGCGATACAGATGCCGCAACGCAAGTGGGAGATCTTCGCCAACCGCTTGTGCAAGTGGGTTCCATGCGGGGTCGTTGATGAACGCCTCCATATCCACAAGCGAAACTGGAGTCGCTTGTGCATCCCGTTGCCGTTGAACGCCTTCGACTTCTGCCAGAAGAATAGGCGCAATCTCTGCGTGATGGGTTGCAAGCAGAGAAACTGCATCGCGATACGCACCAAGAACCACTGCTTCTTGTTTACTGACCGTACGCGCTCGAGTACGTACGGCCGCTTCTGCATTCTGGAATGAGTGAGTGTGCACGCTACGCAGTTCTGTCAGCTCATCCACAATAGTCTGCACCTCTGCTTCCAAGGCCTGTTGTCTCAATCTCGCTGGAAGTGAGACCGATTCTATGGATCGCGTGACTCTCGTAAAAGCCTCTTCAAAAAAACCATCGTGCAACAACTGTTCTACTTCTCTCACATCCGCAGAGGTAAAATCAAAAACATCGTGCCACGGCAGTTGCTCCAGCATGCGCTCTACAAATTCACGTGAAGCGGCTTCATTCTGTGTTTCGGCATGATGGTATTGCTCACCCCGGAAACGAGAAAGGTCTTCTTGTATGCGCGCAACACGATCACAAAGAGCAAATACTTCGTCCCAACGTTGATGCAACCCCACCTGTTTCTCCGGCAGTTGTTCGTGGAGACGACTGGCCAGTTCTGCAGTACAAAGACGCGCGGTGTGTAGTCCCTCAACAATGTACCGTGGGTCGTCTGCAAGAGCTGTCGCATGTGTTCGTGCACTATCTAATAGACTCTGCGCTATCGGAAAGGCTTCAGGCAGCGTGCCTTCGGGCAAGCGTCCGATGGAACGCAGAATTCCCGCATGGTCAAACACACCAACCGTCTGCGGCGCAACACGGCGAGCTGTATCTCGTGGTTGGAGCGGCGGGTCACAGCGCAACTGATCGTGTATAGGCGCGGACTCAGGACGATGCGTGCTGCGAATGCGTGCATTGGCTGGGTCACCAGAAAACTCCACCACTCCTACTGTTGAGTCTTGACGCTCTTTCACAATACGTTGCTCCATGGTGCCGGCAATCAACTGGACAAGAGGCTCAGAGCGTACATCAACGAGTGTCTGCATCAACAGTTCAGCCCGCGCACGACCGGCTTCTGCCCATCCTCCCTGTGCAACGGCTTGGACTGCGACAGTCTGCATGTAGTCGAGCTGATCAAGAACTTCGCCAACAGGAAGATGCTCGGCTGCTTCAGCAAATTCGTCCAACGTTTCATTGAAGCCCGCTTCGCCCACGAAAGACAGGCTACAGACAAGCTCGCCATTTATCGTGCTTCCCAGCGTGCGTTGCAACCGCGGTTCACGTGTGACCGCGGCACCAACATGCACCATGGCATCGATTGAAAGGTAGTTGGTGATATTTGGAGAGAAAGAAAAAAGTACTTCTCGCAGTTCAGCTAGATGATCCTGCTGTTCGGGATGCTGCGCAGAATACTGTATGAGCGCATCAAAAAATGCAGCAACGATGTCCGAAGGATCACATTGGAACAAGCGACTGAGGTCTTCAAGATGGGATTCCACCTCCCCGTTACCCACTGTAACTGACTCGTGAGCCGTTAGATCACCAAGATATCGGGTCAGACTATCGCGTACCAGCGATTGACGGAATTCCGGTCTCGAGTATTCATCAAACGTAGAGGCTTTCGTCTCACGAGGCTTCGCTACTTCTAGTCTACGACTTTCCATCATAAGAAAATACTACAAGTGCCGAGACAATTGCGCAACACAAAGGCAGATTTGACACTCTGCCGCTTTCCGTATACTATTTTTTGTTCCGTGCATAGCCTATGCCACCAAACATCAACGACATCTACAAAAGCATCTTCGCCGAAATTGACCGTGCACAGCACGTCATGTTGTGCATGCATCGCAAACCGGATGGCGATACCGCAGGCTCCACTTTGGCGATGTCTCACTACTTAGACAGCATCGGAAGGTCGAACACTGTTTTTTGCATTGACGCTCTCCCTCACTCACTCCAGTTCCTTCCAGGCTACCAAAAAGTCACCAGTGACCCACACGTATGGGACCCGCAGCATGCCGCGTTCGACCTGGTGATTGTCTTTGACTCCGGCGACCTTCATTATAATGGTGCGGAACCGTATGTGAGTGCAAACCGTGGTCACATCCGCATCGTCAACATTGACCACCACATCACCAATACCCATTTCGGCGATGTGAACCTCGTTCTTCCCGCTTCATCCACGTGTGAGATTGTCCACGGACTCCTGGAATCCGTGCACGGCCTCAACCGTGAGATCGCTACCTGCCTCATGACAGGCCTCATCACGGACACCGGTGGGTTCACGAACCTTGCCACGTCAGCATCGTCCATTGATACCGCCTCACACCTGCTTCAAAAAGGTGTCAACTTACACTCGATCACGAAACAAACACTGCAAAACCGTTCGGTCGCAACACTGCGCCTGTGGGGCCGCGCACTCGAACGCCTGAGCACACACTCCTCTGGCTTGATTACCACAGTCATCACACAGAAAGACATCGCCGAGTGCGGTGCAAGCGATGTTGCGGTCGAAGGTGTGGCAAACTTTTTGAACACACTCGACCACACCGGGCTGGCAAAAGGCGTACTCGTGCTCTCAGAATCCCAGTACGGTGTAGTGAAAGGGAGCTTGCGTTCAACTCACCCGTTGATCGATGTGTCAAAACTTGCTACACTCTTTGGGGGCGGTGGCCATAAAAAGGCCGCGGGCTTCTCTGTTGCTGGCCACTTATTCTATGAAAACGGTCAATGGCAGATTACACCACTAACCGCATAAACATGCATCATACCACTGCAGACATCGACGACGACGTGCAAGACTATTTGATTCCGACGGTGATTGAAAAATCACAGTACGGCGAACGCGCATACGATATTTACTCACGCCTCCTCAAAGAGCGCATTATTTTCCTCGGCTCGCCGATCAACGACGCTGTTGCCAACACCGTGATTGCCCAGTTGTTGTTTTTGGAATCACAGGATGCGAGCAAAGACATCAAACTGTACATTAACTCTCCGGGTGGTTCAGTGACGTCTGGCATGGCAATTTACGACACCATGCAGTACATCAAACCAGACGTGTCCACGATCTGCGTTGGTATTGCCGCGTCCATGTCGGCGACACTGCTTGCGGCTGGGGCTGCTGGCAAACGCCTTGCATTGCCGAACTCCGAAATCATGATTCACCAAGTCATGGGCGGAGCAGAAGGCCAGGCAGCAGATATCAAAATAGCCGCTGAGCACATTTTGCGCATCCGGGATCGCTTGAATAAATTACTGGTCAAGCACACACAGCAGCCGCTGGAACGCATCGAAAAAGATACGGACCGCGATAACTACATGAGTGCAGA
>SBBP01000125.1 GCA_005239655.1 Candidatus Microgenomatus auricola
ATGCATCACTCAACTACGAATTTTTCGGATATGCGAAGGCTGACATTGCACGCATGGATATTCTTGTCGCCGAAGAGTCGGTTGGGCCACTGGCGTCGATGGTCTACGTTGACGAAGCGCAGCGCGTTGGTCGACAGGTGACGGCATCACTCAAAGATATGCTTCCGCGGCAGATGTTCGAAGTCAAAATTCAAGCAGCGATTGGTGCGAAAGTGATTGCCTCTGAGCGCATCCCGCCGATGCGAAAAGATGTGACCGCAAAGCTCTATGGTGGTGATGTCACGCGAAAACGAAAATTGCTCGAAAAACAGAAAAAAGGGAAGAAGCGGATGAAAACGATTGGGAAAGTGGATATCCCCCAAGAAGCGTTTTTAGCGATTTTGAAGCGATAGTTAGCCAAAATTCAAGATTTCCACACACCGACATGTCACTATGGTATTGACAGGATGGTATTTTAAATGCATACTCATTCGTTACACCAAAAACAAAAACGACACATTCAACTGTGCAAACTGTCATCGTAACTGTCCCCAACTGTTTGCCGTAGAAAGGTGATGCCTCTGATACATGACTCCTCCTCAATGTATCATGGTAGGCGTCACCTTTCTGCGTTTTAGGGACCAAACCCCCACATGGTGCGGGGTTTTTGGTTCTGTTATACTACACCGCGTATGCCGATGTTTCGCTCTGCTTCGCGCGCCCTCCCAGCACGCAACACGATCCGCACACGTACCCACTCTGGCGCGCCAGACCTCACACTCCTTATTCTGCTTGGAGTCATTGTTGTTTTTGGTTTAGTGATGCTGACCTCAGCAAGTTCAGTCCTCGGTGAAAAAAATTTTAATGACAGCTACTACTATTTGAAGCACCAACTGTTGTACGGTGTCTTTCTCGGCCTGATCGCGTTCTACGTGATGGGCAAGATTGACTACCACTACTGGCGTCGATATGCCTTTCCGATTCTCGTGGCGACGATTGTTTTGTTGTTTGCAGTGTTCCTTCCCGCTGTGGGGACTGAGTTGCTTGGCGCAAAACGGTGGATTAGCATCGGCGGTTTTTTCTTTCAACCATCAGAAGTGGTGAAGCTCACCTTTCTCATTTATCTTGCGGCGTGGCTGGAGAAGCGAGGAAAGCAGGTTGAGGACGTTTCCTATGGGTTGATGTCTTTTTTGGTGATGTTGGGAGCACTTGTGCTGCTCATTGCGGTTGCGCAAAAAGATTTAGGGACGACGATTGTGATCGGAGTCATTGCCGTGGTCGTCTATTTTATTGCGGGCGCCCCGTGGAAGCATCTGCTGTTTATTGGTGTCGGCGGTCTGATTGCATTTTTTGCCTTGATTAAAATTGCTCCGTATCGCGCTGCACGCCTTACGGTATTCTTGAATCCAGAAACTGACCCGCAGGGCATTGGCTACCATGTGAATCAAGCTTTACTCGCCATCGGTTCGGGAGGGTTTTTTGGTGTCGGGCTTGGGCATTCACGACAGAAGTTTGGGTATTTGCCGGAAGTGGCAACCGACTCCATTTTTTCGATTGTTGCAGAAGAGCTGGGATTTGTTTTCGCACTTGGGCTCATTGTATTGTTTTTTGCATTTACCATGCAGGCATTTCGCGTCGCCAAACGTGCACCAGACCAATTTGGTCGTTTGCTCGCCGTGGGGATTGCCACGTGGGTTGGCTTTCAGGCGTTTGTGAATATCGGTGCGATGTTGTCGCTGCTGCCGCTCACCGGTATTCCATTGCCCTTTGTGAGTTACGGTAGCTCTTCGCTGATCATGTTGTTTGCAGCAACGGGAATGCTGGCGAACATTTCACGTCGTACATCGGTATGAAACCCATCGTTCTCACTGGTGGAGGGACCTTAGGACCAGTTACCACGCTGTTGGCGATTGCTCCGTTCCTCAAAAAACAGGGATACGTACTGCAGTGGGTCGGCACACGAAACGGCCCCGAACGTGCAATCGTTGAAGCGGCTGGTATTCCGTTCACATCCATAGTTGCACCAAAGTTTCGTCGCTATTTTTCTTGGCGCCATCTTCTCGTTCCATGTGAGCTGATTCTGGGCTGTGTGCAAGCGTTTCGATATCTGTCGCTGCACAAGCCCGCAGCGATCGTGAGCGCAGGCGGATTTGTTTCTGTTCCCGTAGTGTGGATGGGATGGCTACTGAAGATTCCATCCGTGATTCATCAGCAAGATGTGCGGTTGGGTTTGGCCAACATGCTCATGGCAACGTTCGCATCTCGCATCACTGTAACGTTTCAGGACAGTGCCCGCTTTTTTTCAAAGGCAAAAACCGTCTGGACAGGCAATCCCGTTCGCGATCTGCAACCAACGACGAACGCCATCGTGCTCGACAGCACCGTCCCGACCGTACTCATTTTTGGGGGCGGAACAGGCGCGCAGGCGATCAACACTCTTGTGAGTGCTGCGCTGTGTGAGTACGCAAATGTGATTCATCTCACGGGAATCGGGAAAACAGCGGTCGCAATCACTCACCCTCGATATCATCGTTTTGATTTGTTGAAGGAAGAAATGAAAGAAGCTCTGGCTAAAGCAGATGTCGTCGTGTGTCGTGCAGGTTTGGGAACGCTCACGGAACTTGCGGCACTGGGAAAACCGGCAATCGTCATTCCAATGCCAAGGACGCACCAGGAGTACAACGCTGCTGTGTTACGAGACGCAGAGGCTGCGGTCGTGTGTGATCAACGAGTACTCACGCCTGAAACGTTCACACAAGAAGTGCGGTCACTGTTGTACAACACACAGAAGTGTGAAGAGCTGAAACAAAACATCAGCGCCTTTCATCGTCCGGATTCCGCTTTTCGCATTGCCGAGATTGTCTCATCCGTCGCCGCGTAGTCGCCACAACACCCTTCCTTGTATCCACAATTTGGACAACGGTCGTCAACGCCTCCGGGCATGAATTCCGGGCGCTCGATTCCGCAGTTCAGGCAGCTGTACATGTGTACCATAGTAGATAGATCTACAATAGCAGCTTTTCACTGAATCGAGTAGAATAAGAGTATGAAGTCTTTCGATGAAATTCAACGCGTCTACTTTTCCGGCATTGGAGGCATTGGGATGTCTGCGTTGGCGCAACTGTTGCGCGCAGAAGGAAAAATCGTGACTGGCTCTGACATGCAGAAGTCGGAAATGACTGAACGTTTGCGATTGCGTGGCATTCCCGTTTCGTTCACTCAGGATGGTTCCGCAATCACACCCGATGTTGATCTGTGTATTTTTTCTAGCGCAGTGCCGAAAGACAATCCGGAGCATGCCAAAGCGAGCGCACTGGGAATCCCAACGATGAGTTACTTTGCAGCCGTTGGCGAGTACATCAAAGGGTTTGATCACGCCATCACGATTTCGGGCACGCATGGGAAGTCCACAACCACTTCGATGATTGCAAATATACTCGTCAACGCTGGCTTGGATCCCACGGTGATCGTGGGAACCGTCGTGAACGAATTTGGGAGTAATGCACGAGCCGGAGGGCGAAAGTATATTGTTGTTGAGGCCTGTGAGTACAAAGAGCACATGCTGAATCTGAAACCGGAGATGATTGTGCTCACCAACATTGAAGAAGATCACCTCGACTACTATCGCGACCTCGAGCATATTGTGATGACCTTTCAAAAGTATATTAACCATCTGCCTTCAAGCGGAGTGCTGTTCAAGAATAGTGACGATTCAGAAAGTCAGGATTTGGGGTATGACGGCA
>SBBP01000007.1 GCA_005239655.1 Candidatus Microgenomatus auricola
CACCTCCACCGCCTCCGCCACCACCGAGACCCGGCATTTCCATGCCGGCTGCACCCGCAACAGCTCCAGCAGCGGCTCCTTCTGGCCCAAACGCTGCGCCTGCTTCAGCACCTTCGGCAGCTCCTGCCATTGCACCTGCGCCTCCTGCGGCACCACCCGCAGCTCCACCGGCACCTGCTCCTGCTCCGGCACCCATGGCTCCGCCTTCTGCACCCATCGCACCGGCTTCACCAGCCCCAGCAGCTTCTGCGCCTTCGGCACCTTCCGCTGCCTCGCCCGCCTCGGGTTCTTCGCCCGCCCCGGGTTCACCCTCTTCTGATTCTCCACCCTCTTCAGGCTTTTCCTGCGGCTCTTCCTCTGGCTTTTCTTCTTGCGGCTCTTGTTGAGCTTGCTCCTCAGGTTTTTGTTCTTGTGGTTCCTGTTCAGGCTCAGGCTCTTCCTCTGGCTTCTCTTCGGATTCTTGTTCAGGTTCTTCCTCCGGCTCTTCTTCGGGCTCGTCATCAGGTTCTGTTTCATCACCTTCTTCGGGCTCGGCCTCACTTTCTGAATCATCAGCGTCTTCGTCACTTGCCTCACTCTCATCTCCACCTGCTTCTTCATCTACGCCCTCATCTCCACTACTGTCGCTGTCCGCATCATCACGTTCTGCGCGCTCCTGATCGCCACCATCACTACTCGTGTCCTCAGGCTGATTCTCACCCGCCTGTTCCGCATTATCCTCAGGTTGTTCCTCACGATCAGCTCCGGAGCCGCGACTCTGCTGTTGTGCCTTACGCAAGTCCCGTGCATACTCTGCTTCGTTTGGTTCATCCTCTGCATGCGATCCCGTTTCTGCCGGTTGTTGCAGCGCGGAAATGGCGTCGTCGCCGCCCTGTACACGGACACGCTGTTGAGCGTTCTGCAGATCTCCAGCATTCAGCTGAAGACCAACCGTGAATGTGACCGTAATCTTGGCACGCTGAAAAATTGCCGCCTGGTTGGCTAAGAGATAGTTCTGGATGCTGTTCTTCGACTGAGGCATACGGTGCCGGCCTCAATTCAAGAAATTTCAATTCCTTGCGCTTCATCAAGGGCGACCGCAAGCACGGAGACGTCCTGTGCGTACTGATCCCGAAGTTGCACGATCCGTTCTTCGTATGCGTCCGCAGCCAGTTGTGGCTTGTCGAGTTCAATCAGCGAGAACTGTATGGCGTACTTTTCACTCATCCGGTCTACTGCAGTTTGAAATTCCTCCTTCAGGAGATCAAACGCCTTCTGTTGTTTCGCCAACCCATACACATGCTCAAGCTGAACGCGCACTTCGCGTTCCTTGCTCCGAAGCTGTTCCTCCAGCTGTTCTCGTGTGAGTTCTGCCATAGTTATCATTCCCATGTTGCACTGTCCACTTTCCAACTGCCTTCGACATTTTTAAACTGCACTTGAATGTACTGGGTGAACACCGTTGGGTCTTGAGTGGATTTTGTTTCTACCCGTCGTGTGGCCACACGCACTGTGGCTGCTTCATCCTCGACAAACTCTTCCAACTGCAACGAAGCCACGGTTGTGGTGATGCCATAATACTCATCTGGGATGCCGTTACTCTGCCGTTGTGAGATATACTCAGCGGATTCTTGTTGGAATCGTGTCGTCATGAACGGTTCAAGCGATGTGATGTTTTCAAAATTATTTCGGTTCGAAAACGTGCCATAGCGCTCCACAAAAATGCGAGCTAGACGCAGGATGGACTCTTGATCCGTTGTTGTGGAGTTGCTGGTGTTGACATTCGATGTCGTTGCATTGGTATTGCTATTTCCGTTGTCTGTGTTCGCATTCGCAACAGCATTCACATTCGTTGTGCCTGTCGTGTTCGTGTTGAGCGTCGAGTTCGTGTTCGTCTGCGTTCCATTGTCACGATTCATGAGCACGTAGACCCCTGCGATCAGCACCGCAAGAACAGAGAGGGCCATGCAGGCAATGACGATACGTTTCAAGAGAATGGGCATAGAATATGATAGTTACTGTTGTGATTCTTTTTCCATCTGTTCACGGAAGGCTTTTTTGTTTGCTTCCAGTTCCAACAACTGCCGAGGATCTGAAGTGATAATCTTATCTTCAATTGGTGATGCCGCGACTTGCATGGCGACGTGTTTGGGGCCGGCGAAGAAAATGCCCTGACCGACCGCACCCTCAAGGAGCAAATATTTTTCACCGTCCGTCAGCAAGAACGTCCGCTGAATGTTGTCCACGGATGCCGGTGATTGTTTCAGTAAAATCTGCATGGCCGAGTTGGTGACGATCGCCGCGCCATATGCGGAACGTAAAAAGTCGTTCACATCCTGTGTAATTGTGGTCACACCAAGGTAGTATTTGCGGCAGCGTTTGACCAGCGCAAAAATGAACTTGGCGGAATCTTCATTCTGCATCAGCCACCACGCCTCGTCGATGACTAAAATCCGTTTTTTTAGTTCCGAGCGGACCGTATTCCAAATGTAGTTCACGATCATGTAAATACCAATTGGACGCAGCTCATCTTCCAGGTCGCGCACCGAAAACACCATCAACTGATTGTGCGTTTCAATGTTCGTCGGGGAGGAGAACAGTCCAGCAAACGTTCCCTCGGTATACTTTTTGAGCTTCAGTATCACATCTTTCGTCCCTTCGAACCCTTCGAGAATACTGATAAAGTCGGTCATCAGTGGCGGCTCGACCGTATGCAAGTCGCTGTCTGCGGTGATGTCTTTTTTTGCATACGTCTCGATGAGCGCACGGTCAATAATCGAATCCTCAGCCGGCGTCACATTGCCGAGCATAATGCGCAGCATGCCTTTGATCGTGACCACGGCTGCTCGAATGATGTCAGCCGGTTGATCTGATCCGCCAACCGGACGGGGCAAATCAAACGGATTAATTTTGACTGCGGAATTCAGCGATATGCTCATAAATGTTCCGCCGACCGCGTCGGACAGATGCTTATACTCATTTTCCGGATCGATAATAATGACATCCACGCCGAGCATGAGCGAACGCAACACCTCAAGCTTCACGGTGTAACTTTTGCCCGCGCCGGAAGATGCAAACACCACCGCATTGGCATTCTGCAATGAAAATCGGTCGAACACGATCAAGCTGCCGTTGTGCCGATTGATGCCGTACATCACGCCATCATCCGAAGTGAGGTCTGACGAAATAAACGGA
>SBBP01000128.1 GCA_005239655.1 Candidatus Microgenomatus auricola
TGTCAGTGTCGACGTCGTCATCATTGTCCGCATCGCCATCAGCGTCGGCGCCCGTGTCTATCACTTGGTCGTCATTGGTGCCGTCGTCCGTTGTCGAATCCAACGATGAGACGACTTCATACGACACTGTTGTCGTCGTACTCTTCAATCCAATGGTATTGTCTGCGCGAATGGAGAGTTCTTGCGTGCCCAGTGCATCGGTCAGCACTGGCACTTCTGTCGTGCCTTGGACGAGGTCAGCAGCGTGGACCAACACATCATCACGGAAAACGTTGACGCGATCACTGTCGCCACCAGTCACGGTAAACGTGAACGCAGAGGTCTGTTCGTACTGAGCAGCGAGGCCACTCACCACCGGCGTCTCAACCGGATCAGTGAGTAGGAAAGGATGCGAGACCGGTTGACCCATGTTCTTTCCGGTTTCTTGGTTTGTGTACTTCACTGCGAGCACGTATTCTTCGTCGCGCGTGCGGTTGCTCAGGTCTAAATCGAATTCCCAACCGATAGCTGTTGTATAGGTCACGGTCCCTTGTGCGGCGCCATTCAACAGCACCGTACCATGGGCACCTTCTGGGCCAAGCCCAACAACCGTAACAGCATTCGACGTCACGATGCGATTCATGTAGGCGTCGTTATTTGCGTCGGTGTTGAGTATCGTTGTGGCCACTGCCGGGGTCACAATCAATTCGTGACTTGCCGGCGCGCTCGCGATTCCGCTCTTGTTCAACGACTCATAGAGCACCGTGTAGATACCTGCAGGTAACGCAAACGGCAGTTCGCACGGATTCTGGCAGGTGGCCAGAATTTCTCCAGTGACCGTGTCTTGGAAACGGAATTGACTATCACGGTTTTCGTCTGCTAACCCAGAGAATTCCACGGTACGCGGGTCGGTGGTAATGGTAAAGTCGCCTTCCAACGATGTCATCAGCGGCGCAGCACGTGTCACGGTGACCGTGGCAATCTTTTTTTGCTCTGAACGCACCTCTGGCTCTTCTGTTTTTCGTGCTTTTGCGGCGATCGTGTATGTTTCGTTGCGATCTAACCCTTGAAGAATATCGACAAACGTTCGGTTATCCACGTTCTTCCAGTCGCTTTGCAAAACGATATTTTTATCGGTGTCACGCACCGTGAGGCGAAGGTCATGGGTGCTGTTTGCAGGGAAAATTTTCACACGGACATCACCTGGCGCAACAAATAGGTTTGTGTCCTCGCTATAGACACGCTGACCAGCGACCGTTGTATTTTCGACATAACTCACATCAAGGTCCGTTGTGGTCAATGACGCAACGGGCGTAGATGCTTCGCCTCCAGATTCACTGGTGACATCGATGCGGTAAAAATATTTTGTGTCCACTGTAAGATCGCTGAGCGTAAAATCATGCTCGCTCGCGAGTGTTGTGTGTTCAACAGTCTCTGTGAGGTTATCACGATCTGTTCCGTACGAGAGGACGGCTGTGGTCTGAACCGATGTACTCGCAACGATGCGAGCGCTGGTCTCGGAAGTCACGATTCTGTCGACCGTGATCGTGATTTCTTCTTCCTCGTCTCCTTCATCTACCTCCGACAGTACAACGGCTTCAGAAAATTCCGAAGAATTCAGTGTGCTGTCCGTATTCACTGCTGTGATATTTTTGCTGACAAGATCTGCAGCGGGCTGCAAATATTCTGCCGCAGTCAATTCCCAGGCGCCATCACTTCCGACCGTGCTGACCACACCAATATACAAACCTTCAGCAAACAATTCGACGGTGCCGTTCTCGTATCCGCCGGTACCGATGATGCTCTCTGTGGTCGCTGTGGTGATTGATGCTGTTTGGATGCTCCCGTTTGCTCCGTTTTGTAACAGGATGCCTTGCCCACCGTTGCTATAGATCCCGTTCTGTGAAAGAGTCACTCGTTCTGTCGTCGCTCCGTCCACCACCACGCCGAAGCTGGAATTATATGCGATGATATTGCCCAGACTTTCTCCACCAATCAACGTGTCAGTCACTCCGCCTTCAACGTAAATGCCATTCTGTCCATTGCCGGCTTCCTCGCCATTATCGCGAATACCAATACGGTTGCCTTGGATTTCCACGCCCGTTGCCGGAGTCGTCACAAGCACTCCATCGCTTCCGTTGACGACAATCATGTTGTCGACCACCACCGTCCCGATACCCCCGATATACACTCCGTAGTCACCACTGTTGGCGATCTTATTTTGTGCGAGCGTGTTTCCTTCTCCTTCATCATGAATGCCACGACCGTTCCCAATGTCGACGAGGGTGTTTGTCATTCCGATAAAGTTGCCCACCACATTCGTCTGCGAGCTTTGGGTATCCAGTAAAATTCCTGCTTGGACAGACGTTCCAATCGTGTTTCCGCCGCCTGAGTCGTTTCCAATGTTGTTGCCTGCTGCCGAAACCAGTATGCCAAATTCTTTGCTGCCACTGATCGTATTGCCGACAACGACATTGTCTTGAGAGTCGAGTGCAATAGAAATACCCAGATTGTTATCCGAAATGGTATTCGTTTCGATAAGATTCACAGCACTCGTTGTCAGTGCGATTCCGTCGAGAGTGTTATCTTCAATAGTGTTACCTGTGATTGTTGCGCCGGTAACACCTTCCAACCACACGCCGCGGCCCTCTGCTCCGTCCTGTAGGCTGATTGTATTATTGGTAATCTCAACAACTGCGCTCGACACCGGATTGATGATATGGATACCAACAGCAGTGTTTGAGGTGATGGTGTTGCTCAGAATATGCCAGTCACCAGTAGTGTTTTCAAGAGCAGTGATTCCTTCCAGGTTATCTTGAATGGTATTATTTTGGATTGTCGCACTGTTGGTACTTTCAAGTATCATTCCTGCTAACCCATGATTCGTGATGGTATTTTCTTCCACTGTCGCATCGGTCACATCGCCTAATTTCACTCCAACATTGTCAATGAGATCGTCGCCAGTAATGGTATTCTGCGACAACGTCACCGTACCGCTTGCAACGACCCTCACGTTTGACCCACCCAGATTCCCTTCGATCGTATTACCAGTCACTGCAACTGTTGCCGATGGTGAGCTTTCAATAATGATGCCCGCTGCAGTCTGATCGGAAATTGTATTATCTGTCAGAGAGATGGTTCCTGTGGCATTCAAGACGTTAATCCCAGCATCAGTGTTCCCGATAATCGTATTGCCTTTACCCTCTTCACCAACAACGGTGTCTGTCCCCATCACTGACACACCACCGAATGTATTCGGGAACGTCGCTGTTTGAGCAACATTTGTACCAATGTTATTTGCAACGATTCTCGCTTCTGCATTGGCCCCAACAAACACACCCGTGTTCCCATTTCCTCCAATCACGCTCTCTTGCAACGTTAGATCTGCAGTCCCCATCATTTCAGTTATGCCGACACCTCCGCCGTCGTTTCCAATCGCAGTGGATTGATCTGCAGACAAGCCGACCACCGCAGAGGAAACAACCACCGTTGCATCGGTTATATTGATGCCACGCCCACTATTCCCCGAAACCACCGGACCAACTTGCGCCACTTCGTCACCAATAAATGCACTGCTGGTGTTGCTCACAAATATTCCATCAATCCCATTCCCTGCATCTGTACTACCATCCGTTGTTACGCCAATGTTGTTTAACAACACTTTGTTATTTACGCCATCATTCACCGAGACGCCAGAGGCGAGGTTATAGGAAATCACATTAACGTCCGTACTGACTGTCCCGCCAATGACA
>SBBP01000025.1 GCA_005239655.1 Candidatus Microgenomatus auricola
ACCCAAATGTGATTTCCGCTTCGTAGACTTTCGGCATTCCCATGAATTCCGCCTGCCGACGGGTGGCGTCTTTGCCGACGAGGACGATCAACACGCCGCTCGCGAGCGGATCCAGTGTTCCGGCATGTCCAACACGTCGTTCACCGGTGATGCGGCGAACGCGGTTTACGACATCGTGTGATGTGATGCCGCGCGGTTTGTTGATGATGCGAATGCCGTGTTCAGGCACGGTGGTAGCTATTGCGCAAGGAATTGGTCGAACGCAGCAGAGAGCTGTGAATCACTCAGAAGGCCCTTGAATCGGGTCAGAATTTTTCCATCTCCGTCGATCAGAATGGAAAACGGTGTGCCGGTTGCGCCAACGGCTTGGGCCTCAACCGCGTCGGCTGTGACGACTGCGGCGTAGTCCTTGTTTTCGACGCAGCTGCGGAAATCATCCATGTTCAAACCCAATTTTTCTGCAGTGTCAAACAGCACTTGGTCTTCCAAACCGTTGTTTGAAGGGGTGACGGAAAAAATTTCATCGATGAACTCAAAGAATTTTCCTTGTTTGCCTGCGCATTCGGCCGCACCGTGTTCGCGTTCAGCCTTTGGGTGTCGGTTGAGGGGGAAATGCTTTGTGGTGAATGCAATCTTCCCGTTGTATGTTTGCTGTAACGCAAGGATCGTCGGGTGGAATGTTTTGCAGAACGGGCATTCGAGGTCTGTGTATTCAACGAAGGTGAGTGTGCCGCTGCCTTTCGTATAACGAACAGAGTCCGGGTCGATGGAGCTTTTGAGCGCAGCGGTATTGGTGTTTGTTGCGGCTGCAGCGGTGTTCGTATTGGTGCGTTTTGGTGTATCGTCGTTGTCTTTGAGCAGAATAATTCCAAGAGCGATCAACCCAAAGAAACTGAATACGGCAACGGTGGTGATGATGCCGAAAAGAAAAGCGAGTGGCGCAGAAACCGATGCAAAGATGCTGGTTTTTGTTGGGGATGTGTGCGGCGTCTGTTGTTCATTCATATGTTGTGTCTTATATGTTTTGTAGAGCTTCTGCAGTATAGAAGAAAACGAACCAAATGAAAAGGCACTGCAGCAGAATGATGAGTCCCAAGACGAGTTGAAAGGAAAGTTTTTTCGTTTTGTGGCGGAAGAATTGCATTCCGAAAAGCGCGCCAACGGAGCCTCCAATAGCTGCACAAAACCATAATACCGCCTCTGGGATTCGCCACCCTCGACTGCGCGCCATCCATTTGTCAAAGCCAAACAGGAGAAAGGTAATGGCGTTCAGAACAGCAAGAATGATAATGGTGATGGTTTTGAGATTGGACATGTGCATGCGATCAGGCCAGCGCGGTGAACAGTTCATCAAGCCCACGAAACACGAAGTCCGGTTTCTCTGTGGCCGCATCCACATCAGCCTGTTTCGTTTCGCCGCTGAGGACCAGAATGGTTGTCATGCCGTGGTCATGGCCCATTTTCATGTCGGTGTAGAGACGGTCGCCAACAGCAGCCATGTCCGACGGCTGAAGGTTCAGGCGTGCCGCAGCAAGAGTCACCATTCCAGAGTTGGGTTTGCCGATAATGAGGGGGTTCCGATTTGTCGCTGCGTTCAGAAATGCGATCACCGCGCCACAATCGGGGATTGGTCCTTCGGCAGTGGGACAGACACGATCAGGATTTGTGGCAATGTACGGCAGTTGCGGATTGTGGTGTACGAGGAGTGCTGCGGTGCGCAGTTTATCGTAGGTGAGTGTGAGATCAAAACTGACAACAACAGCTTGCGGGTGATCGGAAGTGAGATCAATGCCGGCGCCTCGTAGTGCGCTTTCAAAAATCGGCGTGCCGATCGCATAGACGCGTGTGATTTTCTGCGCGAGCACGTACTGAATCGTCGCATCAGTGGATGTGATCACCGAGTCGTCGCTTGCAGGGATGCCAAGCAAGCGGAGATGCTCAACATATTCCTGACTGGTTTTTGTGGGGTTGTTTGACAAGAAGAGGAATGGGATATTCCGTTCTTTTAGCAGCTCAAAAAATTCTACCGCGCCTGGCAGTGCAGTACCGCTGATATACGTGGTGCCATCCAGATCAACCAGAAATCCTTTGATTGCAGTGAGTGGCTTCATGGCACATATAGTACCATATGCCGCGATCGCCGCATCTGTCTGCCATGAGACCGTAAGGGCAGCTCAGGTCTCGCGGCAGGCAGGGCGAAGATCGCATCATTTGACAGCGTATGAGTCGGGAGTTAAGATCATCCCACATTGAAAATTCATCACAAGGGAATACCGGTGCGAATCCGGAGCTGTGCCGCAACTGTAACCTCCGCCTCTCATAGGCGAGGAAGCCAGATCTCTTGCAACGCTACTGTTTTGACCTCGAGCACGGGTCTGGCGCTATTGGTATCATCCACGCCCGCTTCAGTGCCCTCGCCGCCGAAACGGGTTTTTGATTCTATGAAACAATTTTCTGTCATTCTCACGATTCTTCTGTTCGCCACTGGCTGCGTATCCACTGCGCCCGCGACTCTTGAGATAAACCAGAATGCCCAATCGGGTGTTGTTGAGGATTCCGCTGCGGCTGAAGTCGACTCGACAAGTGATACAGACAGTACTGCTGCTTCTGCGGAAGAGCCTGCCACCGATGACTCCACTGGAACAGAGCCGACAGAACCACAGACAGAGACAACAACGGATTCGCCGGCATCAACAAACGATGCGACAACCGAAGAGCTAGAGAGCGAACAGCCAGCGACTGAACAGCCCACTGTCGTCATCGACGAACCGCAACGAACCACAACATCCAACGGTGATACCGATACCGACGCAGCCGCTCAGGAAATCGAAGTTCTGTTGCAGATTGTTTCTCTCAATGACGTTGAAGACTATGCAGTCTCCATCACCGACGGTGCAACGGTTGAGCAGGTGATGCAAAAAGCGAAAGGTCGCGGACTCACTTATGAGAAGAAGTCATTCGGCAGCATTGGTGCGTATATCACCACGATCAACGGATTGGAAGAAGATCCGCAGAGCGGTTTCTACTGGATTTATTCTGTGAACGGTGTGACTGCAACCGCAGGGATTTCACAGCAGACGGTTACCGCCAGGGACACGATCACATGGAATTACGAAAAAGAATTTTAAACATCATATGACACACACACTAGACCGCCTCGCACTCGCTGCAGGCATCACACTCGCTGTCGCCTTTGGAGGAAGCACGGCAGCACACGCGGCAACGTACACCACAACGCACGTTCGCATCGTGACAAACAATGAAACGTTCTACGAAGACACGGTCTACATCTCTGATGAAGGGTGTACGGTGATGGACAGTGCAGGTACGGAATACACCATTACCGGCGACAACGCCTTGTGCGCCCTTGATTCTGCAGCAACCCACGGAGGATTTGAGTACAGCCTCACGTACTACGATGGATTTGGTTTTTTGCTCGACAGTGTGAGCGAATTTTCTGGTGATGGGACGAACTATTGGTTGTATTACGTTAACTTTGAATCGCCATCGGTTGGAATGGCTGACTTTGATTTAAATGAAAACGATGAACTGTTGTTGACGTTTGGTGGATACAACCCGCCGTTGCGTTTGACACTCGATCGGACACACCGTCGCACGGGCGAGCCGGTCACCGCATGGGTGGAGTACTATTCGTATGACTGGGTGAATGCCGTCGGGATGTATGTGCCCGTAGACGGTGCAACGGTCTCCGTCGACGAAGAAATTTTTGTCACAGATGCGGCAGGTGTTGCAACACTCACACTAGAGGATTCCGGTACATACGAAGTGTATGCTGTGGCAGATGGATATACGCGGACAGCAACACAGCACATCTATGGATATCGTGCGTTTACGGCGTTGAAC
>SBBP01000160.1 GCA_005239655.1 Candidatus Microgenomatus auricola
CAGAACACTGGAGGAAGAGTTTATCCAATTGGGTCAGATGGATACCAATACCGAGCGATTCAACAGACACCTGACTGAATGGTTGGTAGAATACAACTACAGACGGCCCCACCAATCACTCGACTACATGCCTCCCATCAATTTTCATTACAAATATCACAAAGTGTTACCGATGTACCCTTCTAGTACATTCGCTTGATTTCTCTCTGCACTCCTGCTAGACTCCTTTCTGCATTTCGTTCTTTTACGGTGGCTATAGCTCAGCTGGTTAGAGCATCGGTTTGTGCCTACCAGACGCTGTACTTTGACAAAAAAGCATTTGTGTATTACGGTGTTTTAAGAATGCCGTATCGTCAATGCAAAGTATGCAAAAAAGAGATGTATGTAAAACCAAGCCATGTTCGACGTGGCTGGGGTAAGTACTGCTCAAAACAGTGCCAAAGCACAACCCAACGAAAAGGGAAATATGTCAGATGCACAGTATGTAGCGCGGAGATATGGCGTTCTCCAAAAGAGTTAAGGAAATCGCAAAGTAAAAAATATTTCTGCAGCAAACAGTGCCACTGTGAATGGGAAAACTCTCATCGCAGAATGCAGAACAACCATTACAACTGGCGAGGTGGAAAAGCCTCGTATCGGAAGTTCGCTTTACGCAATATTGCACAACACTACTGTCGTCACTGCGGCATTCGTGACACTCGCGTGCTAGTGATTCACCACAAGGATCACAATAGAGATAATAACGCTCTGCGTAACCTGCTTATTCTTTGCATTAACTGCCATTATATTGTACATCAGTACACTGGTAAGCACAGTACATAGTATGGTGGCCATGGTGAAACGGTTATCACGGCAGTTTGTGGTACTGCTATTACGGGTTCGATTCCCGTTGGCCACCCCAGCAAAATGAAATCCCTGCGTCAGCGGGGATTTTGTTTTGCTGATTGTGTTTGAGAGAAGGATTTGAAGGGCAGCAGTGAGACGAGCTCGTGAGAGCGAAGTCGAACGCCGGATGAGTTGCCGCGGGCAAGTCATCCGCTGCCCAGGAGCCAAATCCCTCTAGCCACCCCAAGAAAAAACTATTCTTTCGCGGGGCTTTTGTTTAAATGATATTAATAGGCCAAGGGCTTTTTGTATACGTGCACTGTTTGTCATCGATCCAATAGTAATGGTACTGCTTGATTGCTGCAATATCTTTTGCCGTTGGTTCTCCGAAGGCGGACTCGATAAACTTACCATCGATGTTCCGTGTTTTGTACAAAACAATTTGCTTTGCTGCACGGAGTAGTCTTCCGCGTTGTCGTGATGAATAACGAATCAAGCTTTGGTCACTCAACACAAGACGAGGTCCGCCATCTCGTATATACGCCTCGAAGATTTCATCGGTCAAAAAATCAGACGCTTCATCAATAATCAACCAGCCATCAGAATCAATTTCTTTCAGTGCTTTTGTGATTACCTTCTGACCATGCTCCCGTGTTACAACTGCGCCTTCCTCAATACAGTTTCCAGCGACGACGAGAAAACCATCTTTCGTATCTGTCGCAGGGTCGTCCCAATAAAGCTTATCAGAGGTCATCGGGACTCGTTCCCGCATTTCATCAGACTGAACATGCTCATTGATCGCTTTTGCAAGATCTCCAAATGGATCATAGATCATGCCATGTTGCTTGTTGTGAATTAATTCAAGAACGAGTTGCAACAAAAAAACGGTTTTGCCTTGCCCAGCATTCCCAAGAATGAGAAGCGGACTCTGTACCGTTGCTGATTTGACGATGAGGTCGTCACCCATGTGCATTTCAAACATATAGTTCTGTTAGCACGGATTAGATTGTATACATAGTATAGATCGTCTTCCGCCTTTGTCAATATAATAAGAATTCCCATTCTTGCCATTTTCCTTAATACGGTATATACTCAATATAAATATATGCCATATTTAGAAAAAAGCATTCAAAAACGTATTGAGCAAAAACTAAAACGTCTCAATGCTCTCCGTCCTCTACCAAAATCTGCTGTACAAAAATTGCAGCAGCAGTTTCAAATTGAGATGACGTATAACTCCAATAGCATAGAAGGAAACAGCTTAACACTGAAAGAAACATTTTTAGTCATTAACGAAGGAGTCACAATTAAAGGTAAACCACTCAAAGATCACCTAGAAGCAAAAGATCATACCGAAGCTCTGCAATGGCTCTACGAGGAAGTTCAGGCACATAACCGCCACACGATCAGCGAAGTGTTCATACGGAATATTCACGCGTTAGTCGTACATAACACTGATAGAGAGTGGGCAGGAAGATATCGAAACAGCAATGTCATTATTGGCGGTGCAAAGCACACCCCGCCGGATGGGATTGAAGTTTCCGAGTTGATGAGTCAGTTTGTACGCTGGATTAAACGGAATCAAAAATCTTCTGTTATTGAATTGGCTGCATTAGCACATCACCGCTTAGTTCATATTCATCCTTTTTTTGATGGCAATGGTCGAACCGCTCGTCTATTTATGAATGTGCTCGTTATGCAAAAAGGGTATCCACTTGCGATTATCCTCAAAAATGATCGGAAAAAATACTACCGGGTACTTGCTCAAGCAGATGAGGATAACTTCAAGCCTCTTGTTGCATTTGTTGCTCAAGCCATTGAACGTTCCTTAGATATGTATCTCAAAATCCTTACCCCAACTTATGGAACTCGAGAAAAATTCTATTTGCTGTCTAAAGTTGCAGAAAAAACGCCATACAGTGGAAAATACCTTAATCTTCTTTTGCGACAAGGGAAACTCGAAGGACATAAAGAAGGTCGTGATTGGCTTACCAGTATAGAAGCAATAGAACGATATCGAGAAGGAAGGAAACGTAAACGGTAGATCTAACTACTCTTGCGCAAATAGTGTGCGCAGGGGTACTACACTACTACCGCAGTTCTAACCTCATGCACCAAACGACCCATTAACGAAGAAGTTGCATCACTAGGTGCAACTTTTTTGTTGCTCGTGTCGCTTCATGTTATGATGATGTGGTGAGAAGATTGATTATAAAATATATTCTGATAATCGTTGCATGTGTGCTGTGGCTGCTTCCAGCAATCATTTTAATACAAAAACATACAAATGAAATTCAGGAATTACAAAATGATCCTGACCCGATATTCTACATTGAGCCCATTTGGTTTTTGTGGTCAAAACCCTTCTGGCCAGCCCTACTATTTACTGTCGTTTTGTTGCTGACACTCGTCTGTTGGTATTTAATGAAATCCAGGCTAGCGGCTGGGTTAGTGAGCTTAGGAGTTTGCTACCTATTACTGCTCGGTTTCTTTTTCAGTCTTCTCCCAGCTGATCCGGAAGGTGTGGGAGTTGCGATGTTAACTACAGTTGGTTTTATCGCTGTTCATCCCATCGTCTTATTCATTGTCCTCATTTTACGTTCAGCTGATCATCATAAATATATTGTATACAAAAAATACTATCTATTACTGGCATTTGGTATTGCACTCGTTGTCAGTATTGGTAGTGTGGGTGCAACATTTCTCTCCGAAAAACACTTAAAAAAAGTGTGGACTGAACTTTATGATGCGTCCCGATGAAGATTGAGGGATAATTAGCGCAGTTCTCACCTGCTCCACTAGACGACCCACTTTCCAACCACGAATCTTGTAACGGATCGCGATTCGATGAAGCTCCTCGCGTAAATGACGAGTTTTATATTGCAGCAATACGTATCACCGGAATCGCCTTTTCTCAACTATAGATGTCTATTTTAGGATATACTGAAGGCCTCTGGAGCATTTCCGCTAGCTAATCGTTAACAAGAGTGGAAGGCCTTCATCACTTAACCACCAGAAGTTCGTTATGAATACTCTCGACGCAGAGCAGGTTTTCACCGAGTACTTTGTTCCAGTCTATCAATACATCCACTACCGTGTGTGGCATCAACAAGAAGCCGAGGATATCACAGCGGACGTATTTGAAAAAATCGCACTCAACCTCCATAGCTATAAAAAGCAACATGGAGCCACTCTTCGAAGTTGGATATTTACCATCGTGCGAAATACACTGATCGACTACTACAAAAAGAAAAAGCTCAACGCGGTTGATATCGATACCATTGCCATCCCAAGCGACGCGAAGATCGAACAACAGTTCGATGACGCAAACGACCTTGAACAACTCTTCAGCGCAATTGAGCAACTCCCAGAACCACAACCTGAAATACTCCTCATGCGTTTCAAAGCAGACATGAGTAATAAAGAAATTGCCAGTATCCTCAAGATCCCTGCGTCCACGGTATCTGCCACAATTTCAAAATCACTATCGAAGCTTCGCACAGAGTTTGAACGCAGCTAACTGACACATATGAACGATACACAAAAGCCAATTGAAGAGCGTCTCAAGAATGCCAACTTCTCGGTAAACCAGGCATTTCGTGAACGTCTCCATGAAAAATTTATCTCCCAAGTCCGTCAACATCAGTCTGCTCCTCTGCCGACCTCTGTTGAACGTCTTACAAAATTATTTGCACTCTTCGCGGTACCCGTCGCGGTTGCCGTGCTCGCTGTTACTGTATTCCAATGGAAAAACAACGATACGAACACGACTATTATTCAAGCACTCAAGCCACGCGAATTACTTGCGGTCTCTATGGAGCGTACATTTGGCGAGACTGATCCAAGCGTCTTCCGCTTCCAACGTTTTATCTCTGCGGAAGAAAACACAATCGCGATGCATGAACGTTGGTCATATCAACAGAACGTGCGTAACGACTATTACACCCTTGTCCTTTCACGCGCACTCAACTATTCAAGCGCTCTCACATATACTGAAGCAGAAAAAAAACTCTTCTGCGGACACCAAACGTTTCGCAACAACCCTGATATGGAATTTATTGGCGGGGATCCAAATTGCTCCGAATCAACCGTTACGTACGAGGATCCGAGCGCACAAGATCTCTTTATTAATAATCTCCGGGATTCGGTGGCTGCCTTACACGAACCTACAAAAACGGTAGAAGAAACCTATCAAGGATACAATGCTATACGTAGCACATACGCACTTACTGTAGAAAAGCATATGTCATTCCTGCCGCGTGATGCTTCGAAAAACATTACGATAGAATTTCTCCTTCTGGTTGATCAACAACAAGTTGTTGAAGTGACACATAAGGAACAATCAACTGGGCATGTCATTTCCCGATTCACTGTTGCCGAAGATTATGTAATAAATGATCAAACTCCCAATACATTCTTCTCTGAAGAATATTGGAAAGGTGCCATGAGTACTATTGAAAGTAGCCTACATGCGTTCAATGAAGATGCGCAAAACTATGCACTTCCGTCAAATCCTACTGGAGAAATCCTCCAAAGTGAAGATGGTGAAAAATTTGTGAGCTCTCTCTATCCAATTCTATTCACTCTGCCACCAGCGAAAAGCGGATGGGAAGTTGAAGTGAGTGAAAATAAAGAAGGCTCCTCTGAATTAATCACGCTGCATCGTGCAGATCCACAAACCACACTTGAATACGGACACTTTGTGAACCCAAATCAAGCGCGCTTCCGAGCACATGTGATTCAAAAAAATATTGAGACGGATTATTATGCAGAGCTGCTCGCGGACCTGCAAAACACGGCGCCAACCACTGTGGATGATACGGTAGGTATGTTTGGGATGAGTCACACTCTAGAACGAGAAGAATTTATTTCTGTATCTGGGCATTCCGCAAAGTTACGCATCACACATAACCCGGTTGCAGAGGATCCAATTCTGGGAGATGACACTCTGGTCCTGCTCGTACAAATAGATGATACAACAATTCTCAAAATCAATGCCGCATATGGCCTTGGGGAAGATCACGATCTTCTCAAACAGGATATTCTCAACATGATTGATTCACTTGAAATTACAGACAGAGAATAAGAGCTGTGTACAGAGTATCGAACATGTGAACTTCATTTAGCACAACGCTATGAAAGTAATACAACTATTCATCACATCGATGCTTTGCCTCTTTACTCTTGCACCACACCTTTCTCTGGCGTCGTGCGTGCCACTCACCGACGAAGAAAAGTTGGATAACGCAGAAGTTGTCGTGGAGGCAGTCATCACACAGATTGACGTTGATGCGAGGACGACGACGCTCACTGCAACCGTCGAGAAGACCATCAAAGGAGACGTGAATGAGACGGTCACATTTGTCACCAGCTCGGGCAGTACGGTCGTCACTTCTGTCGATGTGTCGTTTGAAGAGGGAGCGCGATACAAACTCTTTCTCTATCGTGACTCCGAAGGCCAACTCACGACGAACACCTGCACAGGAACCGTGGCGCTTGCGGCATCAACAGAAGGCACCCGAACAATTGAAAACAGCGATAACAAAAATATCACTGTCGTCGCCATTCTCATCGGAGTTGTTGTCTTCGCTGCAGCTGCCGTCCTCATCAAACGATTTCGTTCAACGCGCTAGAACGTCACACTCACCTCGGCAAGCTTCGGCAGTGAACGGTCTTTCTGTGAAATGGTTGGCTGTGTGCCCGCGGGGAATGGCCATTGCACAGTAATCTGCGGATCGTTCCAGGCAACACCGCTGTCGAGCGCAGCATCAAATACATTTGAAGTTTTATACAGCACTTCGGCATCCTCGAATGTGTAAAACCCGTGTGCGAACCCTTCGGGGATATACAACATCATTTTGTTTTCTGCGGACAGTTCAACGCCAAACCACTTCAAGTATGTTGGCGAGTTCTTGCGCAAGTCGACTGCGACATCCCACAACCGTCCGCGTGTGCAGCGGACTAGCTTTGCCATCGATTTTGGTGGAAGTTGAAAATGCAACCCGCGTAACACACCAGCAAGCGAAAACGAATGATTGTCTTGTCGGAATGCAGTTGTGATGCCAAGCTCTGCAAACTTCTCCGCGTTGTACGACTCATAAAAGAACCCACGGTCATCACCAAAGACATCCGGTTCAATCAGGATCAGGTCTGGGATTGTGGTATCGTGGCGTTTCATCGGTATAACTACAGCTTGATTTTCCGAATCAGGTCGTTGGCGTAGTCTGCGACAAAGAGTTTACTCCCTTTGCGAGCCATGCCTTTCGGTGTATTCCATTTCGCCACAGCACCCACGCCATCGACATGTCCTTTCCCGGAACCAGAAATCGTTTCCACGGTTCTGCTGGACAGCGATGCTGCACGCACGGTGTGTGACCCTGCCTCGGACCAGTAGAGTATTCCATTTTCTTCTTCAATGTATTCGGGAATTGCGAGCACCGCGTCATCAAACGATCCGTCGCGCAAACCAATGCGACCATCGCCAAAGAGTGTGGTCACGGTTTTGGTTGCAATATCGACTGCGCGCACAGCGTGATTGTATTTATCAGCGACGTACAACGTTTTCCCGTCACCAGAAGTATCTAGTGTGTACGGACCGTTGAACTGTGCGGCTGAACCGACGCCATCCACAAATCCCGCATCTCCACTTCCAGCAATCAACGATGTTTCCCCGGTGTCCACGACGACCGCGCGAATACGATTGTTGCTCCCTTCAGCAACGTAGAGCGTTTCGCCATCTGGCGACAATGCAATACCAGTCGGACGGTTGAAGTACGCGCAGCCTTTCACACCGGCATCCAATTCGTCTGCGCATGGTCCACCTTCTTGGTAGCCATTGCTCTCCGTGCCTTTGAACGAAAAGTTCGTTCCGCCTGCGCCGGTAATGTATTTTGACTTCCCCGTTTTGGTATTCACTTTGCGAATGCGGTGGTTATTGCGGTCCACAATGTACAGCCACTTTCCATCGTCTGAGATCCGCATGTCAACGACATCGGAAAAGCGAGCAGTCACACCAGTGCCTTCGGTGTAACTGTCCATCACATGGCCAGCAAGAAATGATAACTCTTTCGTTTCAAAGTTGAACACCGACAATTTATTGTTCTGTGAGATATACATTTTCTTCCCGTCTGCGGAAATTTCAATCGCTTTCGGTCTTCCCACGACGGCTCGGTTTTTCTTTCCAAACTCATCACCAAAGCGGTGCTTTCCTGCATAGTGTTTCGGCCGTTTGCCCTCGTCGTTCCATGCCAAAATTGATGAACCGCCTTTGTACAGTACGTACAGACGCTTCACATCCACAGTTGCGGGATGGTCATATTCTTTACTACATAACTGTACCTGGGCTGACAGATCGTCACGCACGTATTTCTTTTGATCGTCCCGCAGTTGGTACCGCAGTGTCGCGAGAAAATTACCGCTGTCGAGTTGCTCAATGTTGGTTCCACGGAATGGTCGGATTTCGTCAATCGCCAAAATACCATTTGGTGCTGTGCGGAAGGTGTAGAGGTCTGACCAGTCGCCGCAGTCACTGCCGTCGCACGACGCGACACGGAAACTGTAGGTGCGGTTGGAATTCAAATACTCTTTGCCGACGGTTGCGCTTGTTGCCGTCAAGTTCTGCCTGGAAAACAAACGCATGCTCGAATCATCTGTGGCGCCTTTGAACAGGTGAAGTTTATATGTCGCGCCGTCTACGGCGTCCCACAGGAGAGTTGCTGTCTGGCCTCCGACTGCGGAAACGCTCAAATTCTCTGGTGGAGTCAGTGCCGATTCTTCACTCGTTGTCGACTCCACGGATTGAATCGCCAGTCCCTTTTCCCACGATGAGACCAACTCCTCTGAAGGCGATTCGTCTGCGGGGTCATACACCAAGCGTACACGGAAGAATGGGAAGTCGCCCTGGTATTCGTCTTTCAAAATAAACTGTGCTCCTTGCCAATCCTTTTTCGTACCAACAGGGACCGTCCACGAGTCGCGCCATGCATCCTCGCCTTTTTTTCGAATATCAAAACACTGCAGCGGGCTTTTTTGGATGCTCCGTTCTGCAATTTTTTTCCGCTGTTCCGCGCTGAGGCGACGCTGAATCGTGAGCACCGACGCAGATGTTTCAGACACATCTCCACTCTCGGCAAAAAGCACGCTTTCTTCCCATGTATACTCTTCTTCCCAGTCCACAGTCTCTTCGGATTGTTCAACATCGGACGCCGTGTTGAGCGCTTCCACTTCCCGTTGCTCGGAGAGTTGTGTCGTGCTGAGCGCGATACCACCGCCATCTGTTCCTCCAGAAATCAGTCGCTGTGCGGCGTTTGGTTTGTAGAGGCGAATTTTCCAAATTTGGTTAAACACCCCAATCGACCGACTCGATACGACGTACAGCGACCGCCCAGCACGATGCATGTCGCCGATGTCTTCCAGTTCGCTGATGAGCGGTTTTGAAATTTTCCCATTCTTCAAATTAACGGCTCGCACGCTGCCTTCTCCTGAATTCACAAACAAGAGAAGGTGAGCGTCTTCCCAATACTCCAACTTCGTGGGAGCACTAAGACCTGTGGCCACCTCAACCATGTTGCCACCGGTTTTGCGGTCAACAGCGACGATGCGATTGTTGCCTGTATCAGCAATAAACAGTGTGCTTCCGTACAC
>SBBP01000018.1 GCA_005239655.1 Candidatus Microgenomatus auricola
GCAAAATATGCTATACTATTGCACGATATGGATGCATTTCAACCACTGAACCAAAAACAACGAACTCCAATGGTTTCGATCCTCCTGATGGAGGATTTTTGTTTGTCTCTATGACACGGCAACGCGCACACCTGATCTTGAACGACGGCACAACATACAACGGTTTTTCGTTTGGTGCGCGCAAAGGAACCGACGGTGAAGTCGTCTTTGCAACAGGCATGGTGGGCTATCCCGAAGGCTTCACAGACCCATCATTCAAAGGCCAAATCGTGGTGATGACCTATCCGCTGATCGGGAATTACGGAGTTTCTGATGGTCCATTTGAATCGGATCATGTGCAAATTCAGGGGCTTGTCGTTCAAGAATATTCTGAAGACTACTCACGCCCGGACGCACGGCGCTCGCTCTCTGAATGGCTAGACGCATCTGGGGTGCCAGCAATCACCGGTGTTGATACGCGTGCACTCACCAAAAAATTGCGCGAGCATGGAGTCATGCTTGGACAAATTGTTCTTGAAGGTGAGAAGCCAAAAAAAAACATTGAGGATCCCAATACACGCAATCTCGTTGCAGAAGTCAGCATCACCAAACCGATTGTCTACGACCATGGAACAAAAACAGTGATCGCGGTTGATACTGGAATGAAGGAAAATATTCTTCGCTGTTTGGTAAAGCGGGGTATTCGTGTCAAACGTGTTCCGTGGAACTATAACTATCTGAACGAAGAGTGGGACGGATTATTTTTTGCAAACGGCCCTGGAGACCCTGCGCTGGTCACAGAAACCATTGAATACATGCGTGAGGCGATGAAGCGCGATACACCAATCTTTGGAATCTGCCTGGGTTCGCAGTTGATGGCTCTTGCTGCTGGAGCAAAAACATACAAAATGAAGTATGGCCACCGTTCACAAAACCAACCATGCGCTGAACTGAGAAGTGATCGCTGCTACCTGACGACGCAAAATCACGGATTTGCAGTAGACGCAAAAACACTTCCGCGTGGATGGAGGGTGTGGTTTCAAAACGCAAACGATGGAACAGTCGAAGGCATACGGCATACATCAAAGCCATTTTTCTCTGTGCAGTTCCATCCAGAAGCAACACCCGGACCAGAAGATACCGAATGGCTGTTCGATCGATTTGTTGACCTTGTGAAACGCACATGACGACGAAGAAACAACCAAAACCAAAAAAAGTGATCATCCTCGGTTCAGGCGGTTTACGTATTGGCCAAGCCGGTGAGTTTGACTATTCCGGTTCACAAGCAATAAAGGCGTTAAAGGAAGAGGGGATCACAACGGTACTTGTGAATCCCAATATTGCAACAGTGCAAACGAATGCCGATATGGCGGATCGCGTTTACTTCTTACCGATCACCAAAGAATTTGTTGAACAGATTATTGCAAAAGAAAAACCTGATAGCATTCTCCTGAGTTTCGGTGGCCAAACTGCTCTCAACGTTGGTCTCGAATTAGATAAAAGTGGAGTACTGAAAAAGCATGGCGTGCGTGTGCTTGGAACGCCGATACACGCCATTCAACTCACCGAGGATCGTGAACTGTTCGCCAATGAGCTTAAAAAAATAGGCGTCGACATCGCAAAGAGTTTTGCAGTCACATCAGTCGCGCAAGGGGAGAAGGCTGCGCATCAGCTTGGCTTCCCGCTCATGATTCGATCAGCATTTTCGCTTGGCGGAAAAGGGTCAGGGAAAATCTCGTCACCGCACGAACTTCAACAGCGACTCTCAGAGGCATTGACGACTGCACCACAAGTGCTGTTGGAGGAATACCTCGGCGGTTGGAAGGAAATCGAATATGAAGTCGTGCGTGATCGCGCTGACAACTGCGTGACCGTGTGCAACATGGAGAACATGGACCCCATGGGTATTCATACCGGAGAAAGTATCGTCATCGCTCCGTCGCAGACATTGAACAATGCGGAATACCACAGCCTGCGTTCGATTGCAATGCGAACCGTTCGTCACCTTGGAATTGTTGGTGAATGTAATATTCAATACGCTCTCAATCCACAGACGCATGAATATCGTGTCATCGAAATCAACGCCAGGCTTTCACGATCCTCAGCACTGGCCTCAAAAGCAACTGGCTATCCGCTCGCATGGGTTGCTGCAAAACTGGCCCTTGGGTATCTCTTGACTCAAATAGAAAATCGCGTAACCCAAGTGACCCAAGCCTGCTTTGAACCAGCGCTCGACTATGTCGCGGTCAAAGTGCCACGCTGGGACCTCGCCAAGTTTAAGGCCGCAGACCGTCGTATTGGTTCTGAAATGAAAAGTGTCGGCGAAGTCATGGCGATTGGGCGCACATTTGAGGAGGCAATCCAAAAAGCCGCACGGATGCTGAATATCGGCGTCGAAGGTGTCATCGCACCGGAATTGACAATCGCCGAACCCATGAACGAAGTCATCCATGCCACTGACCGACGGCTCTATGCAATGACACGCCTGCTCGATGCGGGTGAAACCGTAAAGTCAATACACGAGAAGACAAAGATTGATCACTGGTTTCTGGCAAAACTCATGCGCATTGTGATGCACGCTCAAAATCTCAAAAAATCAAAAACTCTCGATGCCGAAATTTTGCGTACTTCAAAACAACTTGGTTTCTCTGATAAACAGATTGCATCTCTCTACGGACACAAAAAAACTGAAGATCAGATTCGTCGGCTGAGAAAGCGGTTGAAGATTATTCCTGCGATCAAGCAAATTGATACACTCGCTGGCGAGTTCCCCGCAAAAACAAACTATCTCTATCTTACGTACAATGGACAAGAAAACGATGTGCAGCCGGAGAAAAAATCTCTCATCGTACTGGGCAGTGGTCCGTATCGTATTGGATCGTCAGTAGAGTTTGACTGGTGCTGCGTGCAAACAGTTCAAACAGCCGCAAAAAAGGGATTACGCACCATTATGGTGAACTGTAACCCTGAGACGGTCTCAACGGACTTTGATATTTGTGACCGCCTCTATTTTGAAGAGCTCACGCTCGAGCGTATCCTCGATATTGCAGAATTTGAGCATCCAAAAAAAGGTGTTGTCGTTTCAATGGGTGGGCAAATTCCAAACAATCTTGCGCTCAAATTGCATAAACAAAACGTCAAAATCCTCGGAACATCACCAGAGGATATTGACCGCGCAGAAAATCGGCATCGATTTTCGTCACTTCTCGATGAACTGGGAGTCGAACAGCCGGAGTGGAAGGAACTCACCACCCTTGAACAGGCAAAACAGTTTGCATCGTCGGTGGGTTATCCGGTCTTGATTCGGCCATCGTATGTTCTGTCCGGTGCAGCAATGAACATCGCCATGAACGAACATGTACTCACAGCATACCTCGAAGAAGCATCACACGTTTCGAGTGAATACCCTGTCGTCATTTCCAAATTCGTTGACGGAGCAAAGGAAGTTGAAATTGATGGAGTTGCACAAAATGGGAAACTCATTATCTACGCATTTTCAGAACATATTGAGAACGCTGGTGTGCACTCGGGTGATGCGACATCAGCGCTGCCACCGCAAAAGTCGTATCTTGAAACCATCCGGCGCGTCAAAAAACGAACCCGAGCGATTGTGCGTGCGATGAATATTACCGGTCCGTTCAATATTCAATTTCTCGCAAAAGGGAATAAGCTCAAAGTCATTGAGTTGAACTTACGTGCATCGCGCAGTTTTCCGTTTGTTTCAAAAGCAACGAGGTATAATTTTGCGGAATTCGCAACACGCGCCATGCTCGGAGAAGACATGCGCGGCGAATACACAACGCTCGATCTCGATTATGTGGTCGTCAAAGCACCACAATTTTCGTACTCACGAATTAAAGGAGCAGATCCCGTGCTCTACGTTGAAATGGGATCAACCGGCGAAGTGGCCTGTTTTGGAGACCACTATCTGGAAGCGTTTATCAAATCACTGATGGCAGCAGATTTACGACTGCCGAAAAAAAATATTCTGTTGTCCATCGGGCGCGATGAAGACAAAGTCAACCTCGGACGCTACATCACTCTGCTGCATGAAATGGGTTTTCGGTTGTTTGGCACAGAGCATACCGCAAAATATATCACGGAAAAACTCAATCTTCCGGTGATGCGTCTCTACAAAGTATCTGAAAAAAAGTCACCCAACATTCTGGACTATCTCCAGAACCAAACGATTGACTTCATTATTAACATTCCACGTGGATACAACCGTACAGTCATGAGCGATGGATATCACATCCGCCGCACTGCGATTGACCGCAATGTTTCACTGGTGTCGAATGTGCAACTGGTGAAGGAAATCGTTCTGGCGCTCCATGAAATGCATTCCGGAAAAATGCCACTTGCGATAAAAGCATGGGATGAATATAAGAAAAATAATCTTGATGGCTAATATGGACACACTGCATCAACACGATTTCATCGCAATCGAGGATGTCACACGCGAGGAAATTCTTGCGCTCTGCGAACGGGCAGCGGATTTCGAAAAAAATGGCATTCCGGGTGACGCCCTCTCTGGAAGAATCATCGGATCACTTTTTTTTGAGGGGTCAACACGGACCAGACTTTCCTTTGATGCCGCAATCCACCGTTTGGGCGGATCCGTCATTGGGTTTTCTGGAATTGAGGGTACATCGATGCACGCAAAAGGGGAGTCGTTTGAAGATACGATTCGCATGGTCGATGGTTACGCAGACGCAATCGTCATTCGGCACCCAGAGAGCGGTTCAGCGCAAGCCGCTGCAAACATCGCTGAGCATCCAGTCATCAATGCGGGCGATGGTGCAAACCAACACCCAACACAAAGTCTACTTGATCTCTACGCCATCTATGCAACTCAAGGCACACTCGATGGACTCACTGTTGCCTTTGTTGGGGATTTAAAATATGGCCGAGTTCCACACTCAACCGCAAAAGCGCTGGCGCAATTTCCAAAAACAAAACAGATTTGGGTCGCTCCAGAGAGTCTGAAGATGCCTGAAGATGTTTACCACTACGTCACTGAAAGGGGAGTGACTGTTTCACAGACGACTGATCTTCAAGAAACAATTCCGCATGTCGACATCCTCTACATGACTCGAGTGCAATCTGATCGTTTTACAGATACAGCAGAATATGAACGGTTGAAGGATGTCTACGTGTTACAACCCGAGATGCTCACCACCGCGCGGGAAAATTTAAAGATACTACATGCGCTTCCACGTCGATACGAACTGCCGACTGCGCTTGATGCCTCACCGCACGCCTATTACTTCCAACAAGCTCATTGTGGAGTGGCAGTCCGAGCAGCACTTCTCACCGCTATTCTGGCACAGTCGTAACACACATGTCACCTCTCCTTCTCAAACAGATCACGCCCTACAACAGTAGCCAGGCGCTGGACTACCTGATTGAGAATGGCATCATTTCTGCAATCGCTCCTCGCGTCACCTCTTCTGTGAAACAGGTGATTGATGGAAAAGAACTCACGCTGATCCCAGGAGTCATGGACATGCATGTCCACTTTCGTGTACCAGGAGCAGAACACAAAGAGGATTGGACGACCGGTTCTGCTGCAGCACTCGCTGGCGGTGTGACCACTGTTCTTGACATGCCAAATAATGCACCAGCGATCACAACACGCGCACGGTTAGAAGAAAAAATCATACAGATCGAGAAAGCAGAACCAACGGTCGACTATGGTTGTTATATTGGAGCAACCACAGAC
>SBBP01000096.1 GCA_005239655.1 Candidatus Microgenomatus auricola
GGGTCAACTACTCGTTGGAGAAGAGGCGAAGCCATATCTCGAAACATTTTGGGAAGTCAAACCGAATTCAGGTGAGTTGAAAGGTATCGTCGCCAGTTTTGGAACAGGGGAGAAGATGGTGACAGGCATTGCACGTCTCATTGATTCACCGAAAGATGCTCATCAATTCGCGAGCGGTGAAATTTTGGTCACCCCAATGACCACTCCCGACTTTATGCCAATCCTGCGCAAAGCAAAGGCGGTGGTAACCGACGAAGGTGGGCTGACTGCGCACGCTGCAGTCGTCTCGCGTGAACTGGGTATTCCGTGTATCGTTGGCGTAAAAACAGCGACTCAAGCTATTCAGACTGGTCAAACCATCACCTTGAATCTTGAGACCGGTCAGGTTATGATACACTCATCATCCTAAGTGATTTTGCGCTTATGCCGAAGCGAGATTTTGTCCACACAACCGACTTTAACCGCGATGACTACACTGAAGTCCTTCGCCGAGCAAAAGTGTTTGATGAAGGAGTGCGGAACGGCAAGGATTTTTCCCACCTGCTCCGTGGCCGCGTGCTCGGCAGCATGTTCTTTAAGGAAAGCACACGCACGATGACGTCGTTCCAAGCAGCGATCGTCCGACTGGGCGGCGGCTGGACCGGGTTGACTGGGGTTGCCGGAACATACCTTGGAACCGGTGAGGAAGACATTGGCGATATTGTCGAATCCGTCGCTGAGGTCTGTGACATCATGGTGTTGCGATACAACGATTGTGATCCGCAGGCACTCGCAAAGCGCATCGATATTCCACTCATGAATGGTATGTGTGGTGGCGACGAACACGCCACAGGCGCACTGGCGTTGATGTACCCGTTGTATAAACAGTGGGGCACGCTCGAAGGAAAGACCGTTGGCTTGTACGGCATGGTGAGTTCCTCGCGACCGATGAAAGCGATCATGAGTGCGATGGCAACATTTGGAGTGAAGTTTATGATTGACCCGGTCGTTGATGCGTTTCAGGCGCCGAAACATATTACCGATCTTGTCACGAAGCGCGGTGGGAGTATTGAGTATGCACCAGTTGAGCAATGGATTGGTGGTGTTGACGCCATCGTGTGGGTTGAGGGCTTGCCGCAGACCGGCGAGCCTCAAGAAAACGTTGATGCCTTTAATGCGAAATTCCATCAGTTCGTTCCTGCTGATTTTGATCGGATCCGTCGCGACGCCTTACTCATTGCTGTCATGCCGCGTATGACGACCGACGGGCGACTCACTGTGGTGAAAGAATGCGACGACGATCCGCGAAATGTGTCGTTTACACTCCTTCGTCAATTTCAGTTTGGTGCGATGGCATTGATGACCTACTTACTTGATGTTGATGTCTGAAAAGTCGTTTCGTCATTTTCAGCCTGAGCGTGTATTGATTCCGCAAACCGAGCGCGGAGGCGAAGCGCCAGAAGGAACGCAGGTGGTCATTGGTCCTGATGGACGTGTGGCATTTTCTGGCGGTGCAGATGAAGTGCGTCAGTGGGTGGCTGCACGTCGAGATGAAGGTGCAGATGTCCAGGTGGAAACGGGAGGTGTGCTTCTCCCAGGAATGACCGATACGCACTACCATCCCGGAATTTACGGCATGTTGGATCTCCTCCATACCGTGGATGCTGGAGAAGATCGCTCGTTGGATTCACTTCGTCGTCGTGTCCGAGCGGGTGTTGCAGAAAAGAGAGAAGCACTGCGGTCAGATGAACCGTTCGTTGTGCTGAACTATGATTCAGCAAAACTTGGAGGATTTTCTTCAGTGAATATGGATGATCTCGATGCCGATACACCATTGATTGTCGTCGACCGATCGTTTCACGGAGCCAAAGCCAATCGCAAAGGAGCAGAACTCCTGCGCAGATATCTTGAACGAGTCTATCCGGGGCGAGACTTCCCGGGTCGTTTTCGCGGTGAGGAATTTTCAGAGGCGTATGTGATACTCGCTTTAGAACTGGCAGAATCGTTTCACGATGTTGATCACATTGAAGAAGGCATCGAGCATCAAGTTGATCACTATCTGACAAAAGGCGTGACTGGAGTGCATGATATGGAAGTGGCAAGTTGGCATCAGTTCATGGCGTACTTGTTGTTTCACAAAAAGTGGAAGGAGAGTGGTCGCACGCAAGAATTTCCTGTTCGACAACTCTTTCTTGATGAAC
Source organism: Candidatus Microgenomatus auricola (assembly GCA_005239655.1). Lineage (GTDB taxonomy): Bacteria > Patescibacteriota > Patescibacteriia > UBA9570 > XYC2-FULL-38-9 > Microgenomatus_B > Microgenomatus_B auricola_A. The sequence continues at coordinate 2,181 of SBBP01000096.1, forward strand.
GGGTCGTCGCACGTCTTCGGCGTGAGGCGGATGCCTTGGCGCAGAGTGGTCTGTTCACCGACGAGATTCGTGGGTTGCTGGGAGTGAAACTGTTTGCTGACGGCGCCTTTGGTTGCGAGACCGCACTCCTCAGCGATCCGTACGAGGGGCATGCACACAAAAGCGGAATTATTTTCAGTCGAGTCAAAGAAGCCGAATCAGCGATGCGTGATGCACTTCGTTTAGGTATTGATAAAGTGGCGACACATGCGATTGGTGATCAGGCGATTCGGCGTGCCATCGATTTTGCGCGACGATGGAAAGAGATGGCTGGGAAAAAAGGTGTGGACACGCGTTTCCGCTTTGAACATTTCGAACTCCCACTCGGTGACAGTGTGAAGCAGGCCGCAGAGATTGGTGCATGGGTCTCGATGCAGTCGAATTTTTTAGAAGACGTGATGTACCGTGATCGACTGGGCGACCGTGTGCGATTGATTTGTCCGCATGGCGATGTGGTCAACGAAGGCGTTCCGATGATGCTGGGAAGTGACGGCATGCCGACAAGCATGTTGTATGTCATCTGGTGGGCGATGCATCATCCGGATCCGAAGCAGCGGTTGGACCCCATTTCTGCTATGCTTGCAGCATCTGCGGCAGCCGGTTCGTTTGAAGGTGACCTGCGTGGCACGTTACAAGCGGGTTCAAAAACAGACATTGTGATCGCATCTCCTGCACTGCTTGCAGAGCTTGGTGACAGTGGACGTGCACGTCAGTACTACGATGAATCACTCAAACCCGCCTCTGACCGAAGCGCAGTCGATGTGCGTGCACAAGTGAATTCGTTGGAACGACATATTCAGCAAGTGTTTCGACAAGGTGAACTCGTCTATGCCGCACGATCGTAATGTTCTCGCCACTGTGCGCGGCATTGTTCGCCACGGCGATGGGCGTGGAAGAAAGCTGGGATATCCCACGGCGAACATCTTCATCCATCAACCACTTCGCGATGGAGTGTACATTTCATTTGCGACGTGGCGTGGCCACACCTATCCTTCTATCACGTTTATCGGAGCGGCGAAAACATTCCACAAACGACAACGGTGGCTCGAAACGCATTTTCTTGATTTCAACACAGACATCTACAGTGAATGGGTGAGTGTTCGTTTGCTCGCATACCTGCGTGGCAACAAGCGGTTTGACTCTGTTGCGGATTTGATTCAGGCTATGCGCAAAGATGAATCACACGCCCGAGCGTATTTCAACAACCATGTTTACCGGAATCATTAGCGCAGTTCAGCCCATTGTACAGATCGATGACGCTGGCGAGATTCGGCGGTGCACCATCCAATTGCCGCACGATTGGAAGCTGAGTGTTGGGGAAAGTATCAACGTTGATGGTGTCTGCTCAACTGTTGTTGCGGTCGGATCTGCACAGTTTACAGTTGAGTACATTCCAGAAACTCTTCGAGTCACAACACTGAAGCAGAAAGCACAAAATGATGTCGTCAATCTTGAACGGAGTCTACGACTGAATGATCTCGTTTCCGGCCACCTGGTGACAGGCCATGTGGATACGACAGGAATAGTTGAGGCAATTCATGAAGAAGGCGAATCACGCATCCTCATGATTGTACACCCTGCTATCAATGCGCGTTTTCTCATCTCCAAAGGATCGATCGCGGTGAACGGAGTGAGTCTCACCGTGATTGACCCCGAAGGCGACCATTTTTCTGTTGCGATTATTCCGCATACGCTGGAACAGACGAATATTGGACAGTGCCACGTTGGCAGTGTTGTCAATCTAGAGTACGATATGCTTGCAAAATACGTTGCACAACAGATCAGCCATGGCTCAACGTGAAGAAAAATTAAAACTGACACTACCGCCAAATCATGGTTTTCGTATTGCTATTGTGCAGTCTCAATTTAATAGTGACATCACGAACGCCGAATGTCTTGAAGCACAACGGTGTGCTGCGGAGTATGGCGTGAGCACCGTGGTGTTTACCGTGACCGGTTCGTTTGAACTCCCGCAGGTGATTGATCAATTAGTTGTTTCGAAACACTACGATGGTTTTGTCGCCATCGGCTGTTTGATTAAAGGTGAAACAATCCATTTTGAGCTACTGGCTCACAGTGTTGCAGAAGGGTTGATGACAGTTGCGTTGACGCATCATGTGCCTGTTGGATTTGGCGTGATCACGGCACTGACGAGTGCGCAAGCACAGGAGCGCACGAGCATTGGCTATGATGCCACGTACGCCGTATTGCAGACTCTCACACACACTCAACGCGCATGAAGCCCACGCCACCTATAAAAACCATTGCAGAGTTATCACACCATGCTGTCGACGAGGCTGGTGGAAAAGGTGCGAGCCTTGCGGATTTAACGCACGCGGGATTCCCTGTGCCGCCGGGATTTGTCATTCTCACATCCGCGTATCAGGAGTTTTTGCGCGCTCATCCGCGTCATGAGGATATCGCTGCACAGCTTGCGCGTGTGAACGTGGACGATATCAACTCTGTTGAGCGGGCGTCCACTGTCATTCACGATATCATTCATGATTTTCCGTTTCCCGAAGCGCTCGGACAGTCTGTTCTTGAAGCGTTTGATGCACTGGGAGCAGAATATGTTGCGGTTCGCAGTAGTGCAACGGCTGAGGATTCTGCAGTGGCTTCTTGGGCTGGAGAGTTGGAAACCTATCTCAACACAACTCGTGACCAGCTGCTCGATCATATCAAAAAATGTTGGGCTTCACTCTATTCACCGCGGGCGATTTTTTACCGCATCGAAAATGCGATGGAAGACGCAGAAGTGCATGTCGCCGTTGTCGTGCAGAAGATGGTCAACAGCGATGCTGCAGGAGTGTGCTTTACGGTGCACCCCGTCACCCAAGATCGCAATCAAATGATTATTGAAGCCTGTCTGGGTTTGGGTGAGGCGCTGGTCTCTGGTCAGATCACACCGGATAGTTTCACAATCGCAAAAGACACCGTGACGATCACTCAGCGTTACATCAGTAGACAAACGAAAAAGATCATTCGTGGAACAGAGCAACACAACGTTGCGCTCACGTTGGGCGAGGACGAAAGTAGTCGTCAAAAAGTTTCTGATGAGCATATACTCCGTGTCGCCGAATGTGCAAAACGCATCGAAGCGCACTACGGCTTTCCAGTCGATATTGAGTGGGCAATGGAGGATGGAGAAATCTACCTCACCCAGGCTCGTCCGATCACAACACTGTCATGAAAAGAAAAACCCCACGCTCAGGACATGTTCGACAGGGCGGCGCACGACCGCAGGAGGCCCGGTTTATGACGTTTCACAAGAATGTTCCAGCAGATCCCGCTGAACAGGAGCGCGTTCGTGATGCGCTCTATCAGCAGTTGCTGCGTGAAGCGCAGGAGGTCGCATCACGCTATCGCAAAACGGACAATCACGAATTGATTCCGAGTGTGATTTTACGTGCCATGCTCGGAAAGTATCACCCACAGTTGACGTTGACGGAGATGCAGCTCGCGTCTCACTACATTCAGCAACTGGAACATGCGGCCGGAGAAGATACACTGACCGGTGTGCCAAATCGAGGACAGTATGATCGTTATCTCTCACTGCGTTTTGCTCAGCACGAACAACAGCGTCGACAGGGTGAGGCCGTGTCACCGATGGCGATGGCCGTCATTGATATTGATTTTTTTAAGAAAGTGAACGCGGCTGGAGGGCACCAAGCGGGTGATCTTGTATTACAGGAGCTGACTCGAGTGATTCGATCAGTGCTACGCCGCGCCTCAGATGTGCTGTTTCGATACGGTGGTGAAGAGTTTGTGATTGTGATGCCAGAAACCACTGGAGAGAACGGTCACATGTTGATGGAACGTGTTCGCGAAGCTGTTGAACGCGATGTACTGCCAGCGGTCATGGCACGCATGCCAGCCGGACCACGGCGTGATGCTCTGGAAGCGCTGAAGAAAGTGACGGTGAGTATTGGTGTGAGTGAACTGCGAGACGAACATCGTTCACCAAAGGAGCTATTTGCGGAAGCGGATGCGGCTTTGTACAGCGTAAAGAAAGGTGAGGGTCGCACAGATGTTTCTTCTCGCAATCGAGTAGCGCAGTTTTCTGAGCAGTTGAGATCTGTTGTTCCATCTCGGGTGCGTTCCGGCGTTCTTGTTGCGGATTCATCGGAAGTCAGTGTTGTCATGAGTGAAGAGCGGAGATTTTTTCCAACCGAACTTTCGCCACAGCAGATTTTTTCCGATTTTCGCCAAGAGGGCGAGCGTTGGACGGGGTCATTAACCGTGGGATCGCCAACCGAGCGTTCAAAACGTCTGTATCCGTCCGACAGCATCATTGGTTTGCAGTGGCTTTTTTCTCGTCAACGCATTCAGGATGCCATGCGTGCAGACCCAGGTTCGGAGTCCGACATCCAGAATGTTGCCATGGCACTGCGTCATTTGGAACAAGCCGTGATGATCGATACACTTACGCAGTTACCGAATCGACGTGCGTTTGATAAAACGCTGGAACGAGAACTTGCGGAGTCCACACGTGATCAACAGACTCGTGGGCTTATCGTGTTCGATGTCGACCATTTCAAGCGATTGAATGATCAGTTTGGGCATGCTGTTGGTGATGTTGCACTGCGCGCGTTTGGAGAGGAGCTTGCAGCGGTTGCGCGAGAGGATGAGTGTATTGCTCGACTGGGTGGCGAGGAATTTGGCGTGATCTTCCGTGCGCGATCTGTTGCAGAGCTCACATCAGCTGCAGAACGTATTCGTTCGCACGTGGAACAACGAGTGCTCGAACGTTGCCGAATGCTACTCCATGCGCACGGTACGGACGTTCAATTGGATCGACGCGCCTTTACCGTGAGTATGGGATGTGCTCTTTCTGAGTTGCACGAGCATCGTGTTGGTGCTGCCAGTGGACACGAGCGAGTGTTTTTGCGATCCACTCCGGGTTCGCAGCTGTACGTCATGGCAGATACCGCCGCATTTGTCGCGAAAGGCGACTTGCCGTTCACACTGGAGGGCTGGTTTCAGCCAGGTCAGAGCAATGATCCGACAGGTCTGGGGCGAAATCGCTGGGTTGTCTATGACAGTCGCATGGAACAGATCCAGATCACCGATCGTTAAGCCGCAGTCGTGTTCTGTGTGTGGAGTGTGAGGTGTGGTGGACGTTTTGGAAGTGACAGTGTGAATGTTGAGCCGTGATCGATCTTGCTCACGAATTGAATATTGCCATGATGTTTTTGGATAATTTCGTGAGTAATGAACAGTCCTAGTCCAGAGCCGTCAGCATGTATGGTTTGAATATTCGATCCGCGGAAAAACTTGGTGTAAATACGATCATATTCTGAAGGCGGAATACCAAAACCGCTGTCTTTGACATGGATGTGCACCTGCGTGTCATCCTGGTCAAGGGAAACGACAACCGTGCCGTCTTTGGGTGTGTAGTGAATTGCGTTGTCAATCACGTTGTGCAGTGCCATTTTTATTTTCCCCGCGTCAACCACGCAGTGTGTAATCGTGTTTGTCGGTGGATCCATTGTCAGTGATACTCCCGATTGAATCGATATGTGTTCGAATGCGGTGACCACTTCTCGTACCAGTTGTTCCATATCAGTTTCAGCGAATGCATATTGGAATTCTTGTGTTTCGATCTGTGTGACATCCAGCAGGCTGTTGATTAATGAAATCATTCGGTTGACGTTATCCAAACCCTTGCCCAACTGTTCTTTTGCTTCTTGCGGTAACTCACCGAGATCACCCTCAACCGCCATACTCACCACCCATTTAATGCCGGACATTGGTGTTCGCAGTTGATGTGCTGCGATCGCCAGAAATTCGGTTTTCTGCCGGTCGAGTTTTTTCGTTTTTTCCAACTCCACTTGGAGCGCTTCCTGTGTCGCCTGAATTTTTTCCGTCATCGTGTTGAATGTCCTGGCAAACAACCCTAACTCATCGCGGCTTTCGATTTCAACACGTTCAAAATTTCCTTGCCCAATCCGTTCTGCGGTGGTCGTGAGCTGTTGAATGGGCACGGTGATTGCGCGATGCACAAAGAAATAGAGTAGAATGACGCTGAGGACTGCGATGACACCAACAATCGCTACGTTTAGGATTGTTTGCTGCACATTGCGGTCCGTTTGTTGACGTTCCGTCGCAGATTCTTGTTGAATTTTCGTTTCGATCTCCTGTTCGAGGAATAACGCAAAACTATCACGGCTGGTTGAAACTGCTGCGAGCTTATTCTGCAGAAGATCATCGTTGCTTCCGCGTTCATACGATTGCACAAGGTCTCCCAGTGCCGAGTTGATTCCGTTGATGTGGTCTTGAAATGATGTGGTGAATTCAAAATCGGCCTCGGACTGAGAGAGGTAGAAGAGTTGAATCTGTGCAACGAGCGCTTCACCAAGTTTTTCTTTGTAGACCACTTTACTTGCCGAGTTTCCGGTTTGCACGTAGTCGTACGCAGCCAAAATAGACAAGTTCAGATTGTCTTTGATTGCTGTGGTTTGGATCAGTCGCGGTATCAGCTCGTTTGCGATACGTTCTGTATCTGTGCGGATGTCGTTCACAGAACCGATATTCAGTGCACCGAGCTCAATCATCAATAACAGCAAGACCAAAAAGATGATGAGCACCTTGTATTTGATTTTGAGATTGCGCAATGTGTCAAGCACAGCCAGTGACATGGCATCGGGACATCAATTTTTTGATAGTATACCATGTTTACAGAGCCACAGCCAATATGGTATAGTAGGGTTACTACGTTCTTATGGCAGATGTTTCCAACCCTCAACCTGGAGGACTTCCACCATTAAATATGCCAAACGGTCCTGCGCGAATGCCGGTGCCGCCGTTTTCACCTCCACAAATAATTCCGCAAGGCATACCTCCTGTCCAGTCTCCTGCTCAGCCTCAACAACCGTTTCATATTCCTTCACCGCAGATGGCTACAGCGCCGATTCGTGCTGTGCCGTTACAACAACCACCAGCATCTGCGCCACTGCCAATGGGAAATGCTGTAATGCCGCAAATGCCTGTACAGCCGCAGCCCATGCCAGCATCGCCGATGCCAGTGTCACCCATGCCAACGCCAACGCCAGTGCAAGTACCAGTTCAAGCACCGATTCAAGCGCCATTTCAGCCGCAGCCGGTAATGCAACGGCCCACGACACCGCCACTGCACACACCCATGAGCCCAGGTGTTGTCCCACCATGGCAGCAATATGGGCAGGCAATACCGAACCAACAATCTGCGATTCCGCCTTTTTCTGCACCAACGCCAATGGGAAATGCTGTGATGCCGCAGATGCCTGTACAGCCGCAGCCCATGCCAGCATCGCCGATGCCTGCGTCACCTATGCCAACGCCAGTGCAACCGCAGCCCGCACCTACACACCCGCAGCAATCCGCAACACAACCCGCAGTCGGTTTGGATATGTTTTCCAAA